>CAMWQY010000089.1 GCA_947176355.1 uncultured Porphyromonadaceae bacterium | reverse complement strand
CATCTTCCCAGTCAGTATTTGGATAGCGGTCCCATTCCTCAATATTAGCCGGATGACGATATTTATCAATGATAGCCACCGGAGTGTAGTTACCCCAACCTTGAGCATTGAGGGCAGCCTCACGCTCGATTGAGTTGTTCATTATGTAGAAGGTGTCGTATGCATCGAACTTATCAGGAAGCTTGGAAGCAACCTTAGCTGTCATATTAGCCTTCACGCTTACCACTGCATTGCCTTCTTTACCACGCTTCGTTGTGATGAGGATCACACCGTTCGCACCCTTCACACCATAAACGGCAGTAGCGGAAGCATCCTTAAGCACGGAGATACTTTCAATGGATGAGATATCAACCGACGACATATCGCGCTCGATACCGTCTACAAGAACGAGAGGATCGCTACCGTTCCAGGTTGAAGCCGAACGGATGATGATCTGTGGGTCTTCTTCACCTGGCATACCGGAGGATGCCATCGTGATTACACCGGGGAGGTTACCCGTCAGTGCAGCACCTACACTTGTGACGCCTGTACGTTCGAGCACCTTACCGGAAGTCTGGGTAATGGCTCCTACTACGGAAGCTTTCTTCTGTTGGCCATAACCAACCACTACGAGTTCGTCGAGTGCAGAATCAGCTGTCTTCATCTCAACGTTCACTGTGGTTCTGGAATTGACCTTGACTGTCAGTGTCTCCATGCCAACGTAGGTAAACTTCAGCTCGTTTCTCTTAATGTTAGGCACATCAATTTTGTAGTTACCGTCGAGGTCTGTGACCGTACCACCGGGCATACCCACAACCATGACGGTGACGCCGATGAGTGGTTCACCGGTATCGTCAATCACAGTACCCTTCACTGTGTCGGCTCTTGCCGCAAGTGCAGAGGTCATGATGAAGATCAGCAACAAAGCAATGCTATGAAGCAGTCTGTGTTCATTTTTCATCGTTAGATCTTTTTTTTAGTATTAATGGAAAGTTGTTAATTGTTCTCATTTGGAGGGAATAAACCGAATGCAAAATTATTCAAGTTGGGTGCAACCATTTTTATAATATTCGTCAAATCATTTAAAATTGGTGCCACTCGAAACCCCGCGATATCTCCAATGTATTCAAATTTGTAACAGCCTATATGATTATCAATAACTTACACATCATCTTCCTTAATGTTAACGTCAGAGATTCCGATATCAGGATTATCTTTTCCTTGTGTGCGATATTCAGTAGGAGTCATGCCCGTATAGCGTTTGAATAGAGTAGAAAAATGAGATTGTGCGTTGAAACCCAATGAATAAGCCACTTGGGCTATATCTACATCTCCTTTAGCCAGCATCTCACACGCCTTGCGTAGCTTGACATTTCTAATATAATCGCTTGGTGCGACACCTACTATATCTTTCATCCTTCTGTGTAGCTGCGAACGGCTTAGACCTACATATTCGCTGAGAGCATCCACGTTCATCGCAGTTTCAGAAAGATTGTCGTTGATATATCTGTTGATCTTGTCCATCAGATCCTCATCTACGCCCTTCACTTTCGGAGCCTCAATCTTGTCGACCGACTCATGCGAGCCGGAGAATTTTCCCTTGAGCTTGCTTCGCGTGGAAAGAAGACCGGAAATCATACCTTCGAGCTCATCAATCGCAAAGGGTTTTGGCAAATAGCCGTCAGCACCATTCTTCCACCCCCTTACGCGCTCGTCGCTGTTGGTGGCTGAACTGAAAAGAATGACGGGGATATGCTGCGTTGCCATATTTGTCTTCAGACGACGCAAGAATGAAATGCCGTCAATAGCCCCCATCTTAATATCCGAGACAATGAGATCCGGATGCCTTTCCGAGATATCTTTCAAGGCTGTCTCTGCATCCGGCATTGTCACCACCTTATAAGATGCACCCAAACACTCCTTAAGATAATCACGCAACTCCTGATCGTCGTCGACCACCATTATCCTGAACCTGTGTCCCGACTTTGCAACCTTTGGAGTGCTCGCAGTATGGGGCATGACCACCGGAAGAGGACGATGCTTCGGCTCTTCTTTATCTTCCACTCCCTCAGAGTCTACCGGGATGAGCGGGAAGGTCACGGTAAAGACACTACCCTTTATGCCGTCTTCACGGTTTTTAGCAGAAATGTCCCCTTTGTGAAGCTCGACAAGTCTCATGCAAAGGTCAAGCCCGATGCCAAAACCTGAGGCATTGCCATGGTGATACTCACGGTTGCGGTAGAATCTCTCAAAGAGGTGAGAAATCATCTTATTATCAAGCCCTATGCCGGTGTCAGTCACCGTCACTGAATATTTCTGAGTGCCAAAGGAATCTTCCGTTTTCTTCAATTCCACCGTCACTTCTCCCCCGTCAGGTGTATATTTGATTGCATTGGAAATGAGATTTACAAGTATCTTATCCATATTGTTGCCATCTACTTTTCCACGCAGTTCCTTCTCGTGGCATACAAAAGAAAGTGTCTGTTTCTTTTCCTCAGCCATTGGCTTGAACATGTCGACGAGTTGCCCCACGAAAGCCTTGATATCCATATTGGAATATACAAGTCTCATTTTCCCTTTCTCTATCTTGCGGAGATCAAGGAGCTGATCCACAAGATTGAGCACCCTCTGTCCGTTGCGCCGCATCGTGAGAAGCTGGGATGTGGTCTCAGGGGAGTTGTTTTGCTTAAGCAGCGTCTCCACGGGAGTCAGCATCAAAGTGACCGGAGAACGAAGCTCGTGGGAAATATCCATGAAATATTTGATCTTGGTCTCATACAGCTCCTCCTCTCTCTTGTTTTTCACCACCTTATATATAAGGCCTCCCATGGCAACTATTATAAGGAAATAAGAGGCGTATGCCATATTCGACAGATACCACGGGGCTTTCACATCAAGATTAAGCTCCTTGATATCCGAAACCATATCATTTTCACAGCCACGTAGCCTGAGTTTGTGATGCCCTGATTTCAATGGAGGAAGATATATCACGCTCTCCCCCGGAGTCGATGAGTGCCAGTTATCCCCTTCTCCATCAAGTTGCCACTCATATCTGAGATCGGAAGAATCGCGGAAATCCAGAGTGGAAAGTCTTATCACAAGAGAATTGTCCTGATGTGAAAGGCGTATAAGCTCCGGATGGGTCACCGAACCCTCCAGCATCAGCGACGACCCGGCACGGCTCTTACCTGTGAGACGCTCTCCATTGACGTACAGACCTGTAATGTTGATCTTCGAGCCAAATGATGAAGAACTTACCGAGTCCGGATCAAACATCACAATGTTTTCAAAGTTTCCTAATAAGACATCAGAAGAAGACAATCCGCGATCTGAAAAGACATACGACGACCTTGCGACACCCGACTTGCCTCCATAACTGCGCACCTTTCCGTTGATATCACTCAGGTAGGCTATCCCTTTCATGGTGCCCATCCAGATACCTCCTTTCCCGTCAGACTCAAGAGTACGGACATCATTGTCCGGAAGACCATCGGGGACAGTGAATTTTTTCACCACCCCTTTCCCTTTATCATAATATATGAGTCCTCGGTCGGTAGCTATCATTACTCCGCCGGGGTAATCACAGACATCGTTGACCACCCCTTTGACAAACGGGTTTTGGTCGATGGGAATAAGATTGTCAGACTCCGGGTCATAGCAAGCAATTCCGCTATAACCTCCTATCCAAATTCGGCCGTCGGATGTCTTTGAGATTCCCGCGTAATATCCACATGATAGAAGATTGCTGCCGTCTACCGGATAAAACCATTTTTCATCGTGAGTGACAGGGTTGTAACGTAGCACTCCCAACTCCCCGAAAGCTGCCACAATATCGCCGTTGTCGCAAGAAGACACCACTACCCCGGGATAGCGTGACTCCGGACTTACGATTTTTGACAAAGCAAGCGTCTTGGCATTGACGCTCCATATTCCCTCACGCGCCACTCCTACAAGCACACGCCCATCTGAATATTTTGAAAGGGAAGTCACAGGCGAACCATTAGAAACCAATACCTTACGGACATCATCATCATCATTATTGATAAAGATCACCTTCCCATTATTGAGTCCTACGGCTAATCCATCATCCAAGACGCACATAGAAGTCAATTCTGCCCCACCTTCTTCCCGTAGCAGTCCGGCAAGTGACTTCATAAAGAAGGGACCATTGTGCGCCGGTGCCATCGCGAGTCCCCTATTGTTGCATCCAAACCAAAGGTTGCCAAAATGATCGAGAAATACGCTCCCTATTTTTAAGGAAGAGAGATCCAAGTTAGACGACGTAAAACTGCTCGACCTCTCTATTGTAGAACCCCCATTTTTTACTTCCCACAGTCCATCACCTGCCGTCGCAATATATGCAATGTCGTCCGAACAGCAAATTTCAGTCACTTTGATTCTCTCTTTCCCCGCTATCTTAAGAGGTGTCAGAGATTTTGACTTCAGGTCAAGGCGAAAGACTTCATATTGGGTGGAAAGAATCAAGGCATCATCCGGTTGCCAGGAAATCTTCGAAGCATTGGCATCAATTTTTGCAAGAAGCTCTACACTATAATCCGGATTTAATCGGCATATCGACCCTCCGACGGTGGTGAAAAACACCTCCTTTTTCCCTGATTTGATCAGACGGCTCACTCCAAAGCCATCGTCGTACGACATTTTGATACGATCTACCTTTATGTCGGAGTCTTCATCATCAATCGAATTCATGTCGACTGAAAATAAGCCAATTCCGGAGACAAGATACAACAACCTTCCGTCCGGGAATTCCGCGATATCGCGGACAAAACCGTTGAGAAGCATCCCCTGAAGTCTTGCAAGACGAAATGAATTGGTATTTTCATCATATAGGTTCAGACCATCTACAGTGCCTACCCATGTCCGGCCCTTGCTATCCGAATAGAGGCTTACTATCTTATTGTCGCTTATAGAGTGCGGGTCGTGCTCGTCATTTCTATATAGGTCTACATTATTGCCATCAAAGCGCAACAATCCTGCGTCAGTGCCAACCCAAAGGAAACCGTCTTTGTCGTTGCAAAATGACGAGTAATTGCCGGCAAGGATTTTCCTTTGGTCGTAGAGCCTGACAGACACATCGTGCAGAGCAACCACATCAAACACACCAAAGAAACAAAGCGACAGCAACAAAATGCGACAGTAAATTTGAATGTTTGTAGCTTTCATGATGGATGGTTTTTCTGATTACAAAATTAGCTACAAAACTTATAGTAAATTTACACATTCGTCGCAATCGCTTTGAGGTATGAAATTCATATTTAATATTAGTCGCATTAATTTGAAGTTTCGTTGCACTGGCTGAAAATACTGATTTGAATTAATAAGCAACAGATTTAAACTACTCAAAAACTTATTGTAAAGAATTTGAAAAAATCGACATATCCTAAAATGAAACTATATTAGTAATTTTGCAAACGATTTTTCATTATTATATCCACTTAAACACCATGAAGAGAATTTTTGCCTTTTTGCTTTTGGTTTTGCCATTGCTTGCCGGAGCGGGAGAGACATTTCGCAACCCCGTAATAAACGCCGACGTCCCCGACATCAGCGTCTGCAAGGTAGCCGACACTTATTACATGATAAGCACTACAATGCATCTCATGCCCGGCGGACCAATCATGAAATCGAAAGATATGGTCAATTGGGAAACCATAGGATACGTTTTCGACCGCATCGACGACGGAGACCGTTATGACCTGTTAAACGGACAGACTGTCTATGGGCAAGGTCAATGGGCTTCAAGCATACGCTATCACATGGGGAAATTCTACGTGTGGTTCTCAGCCAATGGTGCTCCGGGCAAAGGATTTGTATTTTGTGCAGAAAATCCTGAAGGTCCTTGGCAACTCATAGCGCGCCCTCCGCACATGCACGATGCTTCTCTCCTTTTCGATGAGGATGGCAGACGCTATCTGTTTACGAGCGGGGGTGGGTGCACGGTCGTAGAACTCGGTAAAGATTTTCATCCCCTTGCAGGAGGACTGAATAAAAAAGTGGTGGATGCAGCGTTTGATCCGGAGGAAAAAACCGCTCTTCTTGAAGGAAGCAGTGTGATCAAGCATAATGGCAAATACTACATCTGCATGATCTCCATGAAATGGGGTGTCCAAGGAAGAGTTCGCCGTGAGGTGTGCTACCGTGCCAATAATATCGAAGGACCCTACGAGAAGAAAATCATCCTCGAGACTCCCTTTGAATCATACGGAGGAGTGGGGCAAGGATGCCTTGTAGGCGACGACCAGAGCGACAAAGGATGGTGGGCGTTGATATTCCAAGACCGTGGAGGTATCGGACGTGTACCCTGTGCCCTTCCCGTGACTTGGGTGGAAGGATGGCCCATGGTAGGCGAGTATACAGGGGTCACAAACAATGCCATAGCAGAAGATCCTTCAGACAATCCATCCGGAAATCCATTGCTTGACAGAAGAAACTATCGCACTCCGTCGGATCTCAGCAAGAAGCACCCTGATGTGGCAGGATTCATCGGCAGCGATGAGTTTGAGCTATTGCCGATAAATCAGAATGGTGGTTATCATGCGCGCAATGGCATGAACCTATATTGGCAGTGGAACCATAACCCGATCGACGAGGCTTGGAGCCTGCAAGAACGTCCGGGCCATCTTCGCTTGAAGACAGCACGCGTGGTAGATAATTTGCAGGTGGCACCAAATACGCTGACTCAGCGCATGGCAGGTCCTACATGTTCCGGATCGGTAAAGATTGATGTAGCTAATATGAAAGACGGCGATATTTGCGGACTCGCAGCTTACAATGGAGATAGCGGAGTGCTGCGCGTAGTCAAGAAAGGGGGAAAACATTTCCTTCAGCTCGCCGAGGAGAAATCCATATTCAAGCAACCGCGAGATATTGAGACGGTAGACGTGAACGTGATGGCGGAAATTCCGTTGAAATTCAAGAATAAGAAGGAGCAGAATGTATTCCTGCGGATAAACGGCGATTTCAATCCGGGACGCGATATGGCATCGTTTGCCTATAGCATGGACGGAGAAAACTGGACAGGTTTTGACCGGGAGATAGCAATGAGGTTTGACTATATGCGCCATTTCATGGGCACCAAATTCGCCCTATTCAACTACGCCACAAAGCAGACTGGAGGCCACATCGACATCGACTGGTTCCACTTCAATAACTAATGCTTAATTCATAATTCATAATGCATAATTCTCGACGATAAAATTTATCGTCAAGCAATTATGCATTATGAATTATGAATTATTTAAAGAGTCTAAGTAGTTCGCCGATCCAGAGGACGAGGGAGGTCGAGCCGATGATGATTAGCCAGTCTTCGAGGCGGAGTGGGGTGACGTTGAAGAATTCGCCGCCTATTGTCACGATGGCTATCTGACCTACGAGGATCGCAAAGGCAATCATCACGAATCCACTCGCTCCCTTTAAATGGAATGCGCTACATCCCGTCTGGAAGGCTCGGGCATTAAACATGTTCCAGAACTGCAGGAAGACGAATATAGTGAAGAACATCGAGAGTTCATACTTTGTAAGGCTTTCAATTCCCGGATTGCCGGATTGCGGTATAAAGGAGAATATCTGCGTCATTGAGTCTACAGAATAATGCTCAAAGATATAGAGGATGCCGAGAAGCAGAATGAAAAATATGCCGCCCACCCCTATTATAGATCGCCACATAGGCCGGTTGATAATGAAAGCCTCACGAGAACGCGGTTTTTCCTTCATCACGCTTGCCGATGGCGGCAGAGATGCGAGTGCCATGGCGGCGAAGGTGTCCATAATCAAATTGACCCAAAGCATCTGCGTCACTGTCAGAGGCGACTCAGTGCCCATAAATGCGCCTGCAAGCACTATCAGGCAAGCCGCTACATTGACGGTCATCTGGAAGAGTATGAAGCGCTGGATATTCTGATAAAGCGAACGTCCCCACATCACTGCGCGACCGATCGAAGAGAATGAATTGTCGACTATAGTGATGTCAGAAGCCTCCTTAGCTACCGAAGTACCGTCACCCATCGACAGACCTACGTGTGCCGCCTTCAGGGCTGGGGCATCATTTGTGCCGTCGCCTGTCACTGCCACCACCTCATTCTTCTCCTGAAGAGTCTCCACAAGACGCTTCTTATCCATCGGACGGGCGCGGGCGATAATCTTCAGGTCGCCAATCCGTTCTTTAAGCTCTTCATCGGAAAGAGCCTCAAATTCCACACCGGTGATGATATTGCGGTCAGAGTCGACAGCATCATCCCAGATGCCAACCTGACGTCCGATTTCCTTGGCTGTCCCGGGTGTGTCGCCGGTGACAATCTTCACCTTGATACCGGCATCAGTGACTTCACGCACGGCATCGGGGACATCCGCACGCACAGGGTCAGATATAGCCACTATGCCCAGCAAAGTGAGGTTTTCAGCCACTACCCTACCGTCTTTTATAGTCACTTCCCCTTCATTGACTTCCTGATAGGCGAAACCTAAGGTACGCATCGCCATATTCTGATATTCGAGAAGTTGCGCGTCGATTTCTGCTTTAGTCACTCCTGCAGTGTTCTTGCACATGCCGAATACTATCTCAGGCGCACCTTTCACATAAAGGATATTCTTGCCGGTGGAAGACTTCACCACAGTAGCCATATACTTCCGCTCCGTGGTGAATGGGAGTTCCTCGATGCGCACGACCTTGGCTCGAAGAGCGGCATAGTCAATTCCGCGCTCAGTGAGCCAAAGAAGAAGTGCTCCTTCGGTAGGATTGCCAAGCACCTGCGGTTTTTCACCCGCCAAGTCCAGCTGGGCAGTGGAATTGACCGCAATCCCCTCATATAAGACTTCATCGGAAGGATTCCCAAAGAAATTTGTCTTATATATCTGCATCTGATTCTGGGTCAGCGTACCGGTCTTGTCTGTGCAGATCACGGTTGTCGCACCCATAGTCTCGCATGCGTGCATCTTACGCACAAGATTGTTGGTCTTGAGCATGCGTCGCATTGAGTAAGCGAGAGATAGGGTGACAGCCATCGGAAGACCTTCGGGGACAGCCACGACCACAAGGGTCACTGCAATCATCAGTGTCTGAAGCAGATATGTGATAAATCCAATCCAATCGAAGGGCGTGTTGATAAAATACATTATGATACGCCCTACTACGATCAGGGCTGCTATCGCGTATGAAGCCTTGGTGATAAGGTCGCCAAGTCCGTCAAGCTGCTCATTCAGCGGAGTCTTGACGCTGTCGTCGATCTGGGCGGCTTCAAACACCTTGCCATTTT
>CAMWQY010000088.1 GCA_947176355.1 uncultured Porphyromonadaceae bacterium | reverse complement strand
ATATCAGATAGAAATATTTTAATATCAGATTGAGAACGATAGGATCACTCTTTGATAGAAGTTGAAATGTGAAGGAGCGATGTTAAAGTCGAGAGACGCTTTAAGCGACATGAATTTCCTTTTTAGGAAAATGACAGAGACTGAAGTACGATTATAGAGGGATGCAGCATAATATGGTTCACCTTGGTCAAGTATGTATGTGAATTTGCCGTATAATGGGAATAGTTTGCCTCCTGCATAGAAAGTGTTTTCCAATTCAAGGAATTTCCATGCTACGTCAAGGTCTGCCCAAAGCCCGACCGGAGTTTTCCATTCCATATCGCTTCTGTCACGTGATAAACCTCCAAGTGCTCCAATCCGAAAAGTACATGAATCTAATGGATTGTTGACTGCTATTTTAGCAATATCAATACCGATATATGGGTTATAGAGAATATTGTCCACTACATACTGATCAGGATTGTGAGTCTTGTCTTTCGCAAGATGATTAAGCATCGCCAACCCTCCCCAAAAGAATTTACCATGTGCATATACACGCTCACCTGAAGCAATTATATTGAAAGCTTCTCGTTGGGAATGCGTCTGCATACCACGCCAATCAAGAAAGGCTTGGACATAACCTTTTTCATTGCGATATGCAATCATAGCACCTCGAATATTCCTCTGGCTATACTTGACGGAATCATTCCAAATATAGTTAGGCATATCAGCATAAAGTTGGTTCCTTCCAAACATTCCCATGGCAAACCGAAGACCTTTTGACTGATACCGGTAATAAACTGTGGGAGAAAGTCTATATCCTTCCCATTCGCTGCCAATAGGTTGAGTCCACACGACACCTGCTGCTATACGATGAGTGTCATTATTAAGGCTAAGACCTATTTCGGGAGCGAGTTGAGTCTGGAAGAATGTTTTTGCCTGTGCATGTTGAGTGTCCCCTTCTCTGTTGTCGAAAACAGCTGACATGTCAACGCCCCAAAATAGTTCCGGTTTTTGAGCAACAATTCCGGATATGCCTGAAATGAAAAGGAAGATTCCTAAAAGAAAAATTTTCTTACGCATAAAGATTAGATTGTTTAAGACTTGTGAGCAAACTTAAAAATCTTGGGAATGATAATATAAAGTTGATATACTATTACTAAAGCAAGATAGCCGAACATACAACCAAAGGCAGCTCCACAGAGAATGTCGAAAGGATAGTGCACGCCACAGTATAGGCGTGAGTAGCTGACTATAATTGCCCAAGCAAACATCATTAATGTAAATTTTTTTGATCGCATTACGCATGAAAGAAGAGTAGCCAATGCAAAAGTATTGGCAGCATGGCAAGAAGGCCAACTATAACTACCCGGATGAATATTTTTGACTATTGTTACAGCATCTACGATTGGGCTGTCAGGATTACAAGGACGTGGTCTTGCCACTATTGGGCGAATAAAGCTTGCGCAGAATTGGTCCGCCATTACAATAGCAAGAATTACAGCGATGAGAGTCATAATAGCATATTTGGCCTGCAATCTTTTAAATAATAGATCTATAAGTATAAGATAGAACGGAATCCAGATCCATTTTCCAGTGATTAAAGCCATAACTTCATCCATAAATGGAGTATGATGGCTATTGAAAAAAAGAAGCAATTGTTGGTCGAAAGAAGTAAGTGTATCAATCATGCGAGTAAGTAAAGAAATAAATTTACAATTTCGCAAATTTAGTCTTTTTTTTCGAAAAAATCAAAGGAATTTCTGTTTTTTTATCGAAAAAAAGAAAAGGCGAGGGTCTTACACTCTCGCCATATATAATTATTACTAATAAAATGGATATATCTTCTTATTTTGATTAGAAGTGAGATGTCCCGTCAAAGCAGTGAGTGCACACTTGGTCTTTGGGCAGACCGATAGCATCGATTAGATTTTCGAGTGTGTTGAATTTGAGGGAGGTTAGTCCGTATCGTTCACGCATTTTCTCTACTAATTTGCAATAACGGCAACTTCCTGTCTTTGCATATTCATCCAGATGTGCGTTGGGATCACCTTCAAGTTCTTCTATGATACGGCGTGTGAGAAGCTCCATCTCTGATTTGGATGATGTGAAGTTGAGATAGCGGCAACCATAAATAAGAGGAGGACAAGCAATACGCATGTGCACTTCTTTTGCTCCGCAATCAAAGAGCACTTTCACATTGTCGTTTAGCTGAGTGCCACGGACGATCGAGTCATCACAGAAAAGAGCACGTTTCCCTTTGAGCATTGCCTCGTTAGGAACGAGTTTCATTTTTGCGATGAAAGAACGCATTGATTGGTCGGAAGGTGTGAAGCTTCGGGGCCATGTCGGTGTGTATTTGGAGATGCATCGTTGATAGGGAGTGCCGTGTCCTGCTGCATATCCTAAAGCCATACCTACTCCTGAATCGGGAATACCTGCCACGCAATCAATCTCAGTTTCCTTATCCTGCTGACCGAGTGCATACCCGGATTTGAAGCGGACTTCTTCTACGTTGCGATTTTCGTAAGTAGAGGTTGGAAATCCATAGTAAACCCACATAAAGGCGCAGATTTGCATTTCCTTGTTCGGCTTACGCAGCTGACGGATTCCATCCGGTTTCAATTCTACGATTTCTCCCGGACCTACATCACGAAGAAGACGGTAGTCAAGATTAGGAAAAGATGTAGATTCACTGCTTACAGCATATCCGTCTTCCTTTTCTCCTATTACGATAGAAGTACGTCCAAGTTTGTCACGCCCTACGATTACAGAATCTTCTGTGAGGATTAGCATCGAGCAAGAGCCTTTTACTTTGTTGTAGACATTTTCTATACCTTCTACAAACGTACGGCCTTGGTTGATGAGGAGTGCTACAAGTTCAGTAGGGTTAGTCATTCCCGAACTTAATTCTCCGAAATGAGCGCCACTGTCGAGTAGCTCTTTCTCCAACTCGTCAAGATTATCGATCTTGGCGACTGTGACAATAGAGTAGCGGCCGAGATGCGAGTTGATGGTTATTGGTTGCGGGTCTGTATCGCTGATTACACCGATACCCATGTTGCCTTTGTATTTGTGCAACTCTGATTCAAACTTAGTTCGGAAGTAAGAGCTTTCGAGCGAATGGATCGAACGGAAAAACCGTTTTTCCTCCGGATCGTAAGTCACCATACCTCCACGGCGAGTGCCGAGATGTGAGTTATAGTCAACGCCGTAAAAGATGTCGTTGACACACTTTCGTTTTAAGGCTGCGCCAAAAAAACCTCCCATAAGATTGTAAAGTTTAGCTTATTACCTGTATTTTGAGTTATCCTTTGAGGAAAGAGATGCTCTCCTCTCTGGAATCACGATGCAAAATTAATAAAAAAGTCAGATAAAATAATTAAAAATAAAAAAATTTTTATAATTTTGCAAAAGCAAAAGATTGAAGCAAAAGATTAAATAACCATGAGAAAATTATTATTAACAACAATTGCAACTTTTCCTGCTCTAATCGTGTCGGGTCAGACACTTAAAAACTATGAGCAAGGAAACCCTAAAGACCGTAACTATGATTACTTGAAGGATTATGCGCCTCTCAAGAATTACATCGACTACGACAAGTATCCAAATTTTAAACTTGGTACCGGCACCACAGTCAATGACTATCTGAACAATCATACAGTAGCAGGAATGACCAACGACAATTTTACGGAGACTGTTGCCGGAAATGCCATGAAAATGGCAAGTTGTGTCGATAATAGCGGTAACATGCATTTCAATACAGTGACCAGCTATGTGAATGCAGCTGAAAAAGCCGGCATCAATGTATATGGTCACACTCTCGCTTGGCATTCTCAGCAACCTAATGGATGGCTGAGAGGTTTGATTAAAGACAAGCCGGCACAACCATTTGAAAATCCAGACACCTTGGTGGATATGACAATAGCTTCCAAGGATTTCAGGAGCCAGCAGAATGTAGGATGGACAGGTGATCAAAATAAATTTGGGTTTTCCCTAAATTTTTCCTCTGCTAATGGACTGAATATCCATACAACTAAAAAGACGACCAACTCCTACGATGTGCAATTTGTCGCCTACGACAACATCCCTACAGATGCCGGGAAGACATATACTCTTATATATGAAATAAAAGGATCGGCTGACGGCACTATGCATTCAAAACTTGGAGATTGGGGGAGCGGAAGCAACAAAGACTTTAAGTTTACTACTGAATGGCAGGAAGTGAGTGTTACGTACAATAGTCCCATCAACAATCCATTCTTGCTCCTGCAATGTGGAGACTTTGTCGGAGATATCTATATTCGTAATATAAGCGTTAAAGATAAAGTAGGTGCCCTGAAAATTAATGAAAATCGCCGCTATCTGAAAGTTGAGGCTTCTGCAAAGAAATCTGAAGTATGGGACAATCAATTTTGGATCTTATGTCCGACATCTTTCTCAACAGGACAAAGCTATGTGTTTACTGCTGATGTACGCGCTGATAAGCCGGCATTCGCATCTACGCAAATTCATACAGCCCCAGGATCATACGTAGACTATAATGCACTTGGCAACATAAATTTCACCACTGAGTGGAAGACAATTACCGTGAGTGGAAAATTTGCGGCAGGTGGTAAGTCAATCGCATTCAATCTCAGCGAATTATCAGATGCAAACACATATTATTTCGATAATATTAGTCTTAAGATTGGAGGAGTAGAGAAACTGACCAATGGCAGCATTGACGGAGATGATCTCGAATCATTCAAAATGAAAAAGTCAGGCGGTGGCATCGTCGCTCCTCAGATCGACCAAAGCTCATTCTATCTGAAATATCCACAAAAGACTCCTCTTACTAAGGCAGAAAAGTGTGAAATTCTCAGCGGGGCCATGGAAAAATGGATCAAGGGAATGATGAATGCGTGCGGTGGCAAAGTAAAAGCATGGGACGTAGTGAACGAAGCTATCTCCGGAGGCGGCAATGACGGCAGCGGCAATTACACGCTTCAGCATTCCGAAGGATTCAACGGAGATGCGACATGGGATGTAGGTGGCGATGCATTCTATTGGCAAGATCACATGGGTGATCTTGAATATGTGCGTACCGCCGTCAAATATGCACGTCAATATGGACCGGAAGATATCAAGCTATTCATAAACGACTATAACTTGGAAAGTGATTGGGACGGTAATAAAAAACTCAAATCTCTCATCAACTGGATCGCGAAATGGGAAGCAGACGGTGTGACATTCATCGACGGCATCGGCACCCAGATGCATATATCTTATTATGAAAACAGTGGCACATTGAACAGCAAAAAGAACGCCATAACCAATATGTTCAAGCTGATGGCTGCTTCCGGTAAATTGGTGCGTGTTAGTGAATTCGACATGGGATATGTAAATGCAAGTGGCAGAGACGTTCCGACTGGCGAAATGACTGAAAAGCAGCATCAGAACATGGCTGACTATTATGAATGGATAATCAAGGAATATCTACGCCTTATCCCGGCAGAACAACAATGGGGAATATGCTTCTGGTGTCCTACAGATTCTCCTGCCAACAGTGGATGGCGGGCTAACACTCCGGTCGGTATATGGACCAATGGAACCTTCTATCGCAAGCATGCATACGCAGGCGTGGTAAGAGGGCTTGGAGGTATTGACCATACCGGTGTTAATGAAGTCTCAACTGAGCATCAGACAGTAAAAGGAATCTACACTATTAGTGGCTTCAAGTATCCTGATAATGTCAAATTCTCAGATCTTCCTTCAGGACTCTATATCATAGATGGTAAGGTTGTAAAGAAATAAATTTGATACACTGTAATAATAAAAGAAGGAACTCTCACTTTGAGGATTCCTTCTTTTATTATATCGCAATTATAGACTTTAGATTGTTATCCGCTTTTAGGTAATAGTTCATAATTCATATTTAATCGTTATTAGTAGCGGTATAATTTTACGTGGAGAGCTTTATAATCGTCTACTCCGATACGGACATGACGCCCTTGGTGAGTTTCGTCTCCGTTAAGGCGCCTTATGACCCTGAAAGTCCCGTCTGGATTTATGTCAACTTCGTCACAGCTAAGTATCCCAATACGTTCTTTTCCATTCCATTTTGATTCTTTGGATTCATCGCCGGAAAGCAAAAATCCATCTTCTCCGAGTCTCTTCTCTATATTTGATTCGTTGGAGGATTCCCATTTTACTACTATTCCTGTTCCAGCTATTAAAAATTCGTCCTTACCAAGCTCTATAATCATCCCGCCTCCGTCGGGCCAGATGCTTCCATCAGTGGCTCGACTATCCCAAGGTAGAGTGAAAAAATGATTCGATATAGTCTTTATTCCATCTTTTTCCATTACTTTTGATTCTTTTGCATTTTGAGAGTCGAATAGAACACCATAACTATCAAATTTTTTGGAGCAGAATGGTTCAAGTTTCTTTAAAAGGGAATAAGCTTGCTTAAGCCTATTGGCTTCTTCCTCAGTGGCGTTCTCTATAGAGAATGGGCTGAAACCGATGGCGTTGTGCTCGCCTATGACATAGAAAGCATGGGTACCACTATTTTTAGATCTCCTTATTTCTGGAATGAAGAGTGGATTATCCGGAAAATCGTATTGAAGAAACCATGGTGCAAATGGAGGGTCGTATAGATCAGGAGAGATGAAATCTATCGAAGGAGCTCCAGCTTTCCAGATGTTTGCCAATCTGGCAATGGGGCCTGCTGACGGATATTGCCCCGGTCTACGGCCGCGGCTATCGAGAGCGGCATTCACATAAAGTGGAGTTGTTGGAAGTTTTTCTCGTGCAGCCTTAGCAAGGTTTTCAACATATTGAGCATAGTTCCATGCCATAAACATTTCATCAGCATAATCATTTTCTTCGGCAAGATCTTTCCAAGATGTACCGGCTTTGACTTTGAGCTTTTTTGCCAATACATCGGGAACTCCTTTTGAATATACTTTATTGGCAAGACTTGAATGGTCACGTGGAGACTCAAGCATTCCTATTTCATTCTCTATCTGGATCATGCATATTGTGTTGTCTTTGTCATAAGTTTTCAGATAATCGAGAAAAGCATTGAAAGCTTTGAGATCAGCATTGAGCACATCTTCGCTAAATGCACTTAATATTTCAAGAGGTTTTCCTTGCTCCGTGATTGCCCTTGGAAACCGTTTTGTATCGGTCTTGACCCACTCCGGGGCATAGCAACTCATTGAATTTTTCCACGCTCCAAACCATAGCGGAACTATTTTTAGATTGTTTTCTTTAGCCGTCGCAATTGCTTCTTCAACGAGAGAGAACTCGAATTGTCCTTCACTTGGCTCGATTAGTTCCCAATATACGGGCATTAAAACTGTGTTTAGCCCCATGTCTTTTAGTTTTGGGAAAAAGGCCTTGATGTCTTCCTTCGAGGATGCTGAGGAATTTCCTAATTCTCCTCCAAGAATGAGATAAGAAGGAGTACGAGGAGTCTTAGCTGTCATTGTTGATATAAAGAAAGACAAGAACATCAAGACTATGGGAAAATGCTTATTCATAAGATAGGAATAATATTAGGACGCACTCGCCGTGCGTCCTTACATTTGATAAGATTAGCGTTTTGAGTCGAGAAGTTCTTTAGATGGATTGGTGTAGTTGTCGATACCTAATTCTACAGGAATCATCTCATCGAGTGTGTGCATTGAAAGCTTGTTGGGCTTCAATCCGGCTATTTTACCAAAATATTCGAGGCAACCGTCTCGCCACCAAATAGCATCCTCATGTTGTGTCAAGAGACGTGTTTCTATGTCCTTGTAAATGTCAGGATCTGTACATCCTTCGAGATTTTGCCATGTTGTCCTCATGTCGGCAACCCCTTCCACTCCTGCATCATAATGACGATTGAGTGCTTGCCATACGCTTTCTCCTGTTGGTAGTTTATGATTCCAATCAAGATGATGAAACCATAGCAAGTATTTTTCAGCGCATGTCTCAGGATTTTCAAGCATTTCTTTAAAAGGAGAGGGGTATTGGGCAGTAGCGCCACTGCCGGTAGCCTGAGTTCGGTCAAAACCAATTCCATTGGAATCAGCTTTATGATAATAGCTCGGCAACCAATCCGCTCTTGCTCCCGGAATCTCACACCAAGGTTGCGGACCATAATGGTGTCCCCATGCAAATTGATGATGAAGTCCGATTGGCATCATGTAGTCGACTACATGCTCTCTACTGCTGCACATCATCTTTGAAAAATCTGACATTTGTCTATCATTAAGATTTAGCCAAGGTGTCATTCCTGCCCATTCTTTTACGATATCTTCTGATTTTATTTTAGGATCCCAAGCAAGGCGTCCGAAAGCATACCAATTGGCTTGAGCAAGAGGATGACCTGTGAAATTCTTATTATCACCTATATTTGCAACTCCCGCTACTCCTTTTACATTGCCTTGAGGAGCTTCCTCAAAGAATTCTTCCCACATTGGAGCGAGATAGGCAAGATGATTTGCGTGCCCGAGATATTCCTGAGTAATCTGGAGTTCGGCGATAAGAGGTGTCTTCTTCATTCCGTCGAAAAGTGGACTGTATGGTTCACGAGGTTGAAAATCTACAGGACCATTCTTGACCTGCACCAACACATTGCTGTCAAACTTACCATCAAGCGGATTAAATTCAGCGTATGCTTGTTTTGCCCTGTCAGGATCGGAAGGGGAATAGACGAATGCACGCCACATTACAATTCCTCCGAATGGTTTCAGCGCTTTAGCAAGCATATTTGCGCCATCGGCATGCGTACGTCCAAAATCACATGGTCCGGGTTGTCCCTCACTGTTAGCTTTTACGAGAAAACCGCCAAAATCTGGAATCAGCGAATATATTTCTTTTGCTTTATCTTTCCACCATCTTGCGACTTCTTTATTCAGAGGGTCGGCAGTTTCAAGTCCACCTATGGCGCTTGGAGACGCAAAATTTACCGACAAATATACTTTCATGCCGTAAGGTCGTAAGATGTCGGCAATCTCAGCTACTCTTTCAAGAATTTCTTTTGTAAGCATCTTGGGAGAGGCATTGACATTGTTAAGAACTGTACCGTTGATGCCTGCCATTGCATTGGCAAGTGCATAATTCCTATAAAGAGAAATCTGTTCTTGTGTCAAAGGTGAATCCCAATTCCAAATGCTTTTGCCGGCATATCCTCTTTCAATAGTACCATCAAGATTATCCCAATGGTTTAAAACTCGCAATGCGTTTTTCGGAGAATCAGTACGGTCATAGCTTGACGCTGCGCGATAAAGAGACAAAGCTCCATATAGCAGTCCTTGTCCGCTTGGAGAAGATACAGTCAAGGTATGGTTTAGACTATCGACAGATATGTTGTAAGCTTCATTGTTGTTAAAGCCCTGTTTTTTTTCAATCAGTTTGATACTATTAAAGTAATCATCGGGAG
>CAMWQY010000087.1 GCA_947176355.1 uncultured Porphyromonadaceae bacterium | reverse complement strand
TTTACTTAATTGCTTTATTATTTGTCTATAGGCCTTTTACGTGGGAGATTTTGGCTTCGTATTCTTTTAAATACTCAGGCACACTATATGCAGTGTCGAGAAAATCGCTTTCGCGGAACGCTTTTTCAGCGAGAGCTGTCATGTCGGAAGCTTTTGGATTCACACCGTCGAGCCAATGATAGCACTCCCCTTTCAAGACTTCTTTCGATTTTGCCGAACCGTCGCCCATGAAATAAATGCCACGCTCTTTGGGCAGATCCGAGTAAGAATTTTCATCCAGTATAAGAGGCTGAGGCTTCATCAATTCATCGAGACGGAAATTATATGCGGAAGTATAGACTTCCATCCTTCTTGCGTCGATCATCGGAACAAGGATTTCATCACCCTGCCAATCGATATTACGGAACATTGCCTTTACGGCAATAAGTTTTAATGTTGAGACGCCTATTAAGGGCACATTAAGAGAAAAGCATAGACCTTTTGCCATTGATAGACCAATTCGGAGGCCGGTGTAGCTGCCGGGCCCCATACTAACGGCAACGGCATCAATCTTCCATTCACGGCGACGAGCTTCTTTCACACATTCATCGACGAATGGACCTATGGCTCTGGCATGATTCATCTCCACATCATCATCTCGGCTGAATTCCGCCAATCCTTCGTGGATGAGAGCCACGCTGCAGTATTTGCCTGATGTTTCTATTGCGAGTATTGTGCTCATTGTTCGTTCTGTTTAAGTGTTGAATTATTTTTAATTTGCCCGGCGCATCGCATTCCATCGATTGCTGCAGAAACTATGCCTCCGGCATAACCGGCACCTTCACCTGCAGGATACAGACCTTTTATTTCTACGTGGCAAAGAGTCTCTTTATCTCTTGGAATCCTTATAGGACTCGAAGTGCGTGACTCAAGACCAATCAGGATAGCATTATTGTCGAGAAATCCCTTTGCCTTCCGCCCGAACTCAAGAAATCCTTTCTTAAGTCTATCTCCGATAAATGGAGGTAGTAATTTATCCATTCTTGCTTCATAGAGACCGGGCAGGTAGCTTGACGGGGGCAGATTCTGGGAATCCTTACCCTCTACAAAATCTTTCATTCTCTGAGCGGGAGCGACTATGCTATCATCAAAAGCCTTGTAGAACTTTCTTTCGAGGTCTTCTACCATATCAAGCATTTCAAATTCACCTCTCCCATCATATTCCGGAAAATCGCCGGGACGGAGTTCTACTACCATACCTGAATTAGCCCATATACTACTGCGTGCTGACGCAGACATGCCATTGACCACTAATTCTTCCGGACCGCTTCCTGCAGCAACCACAACTCCCCCCGGGCACATACAAAAACTGTAGACACCCCGACCATCTACTTGTGTGACAAAATTATATTCCGCCGCCGGAAGCCAACGACCACGTCCATTTGGACTGTGATATTGAATCTGATCGATAAGACGCTGAGGATGCTCAAGACGCACTCCTACGGCAAGACCTTTTGCCTCCATCTTCACTCCATCGCGTGAAAGATTGCGATATACATCCCGAGCCGAATGGCCTGTGGCAAGGATGACGGCATCTCCCATCACCTTTTCTCCACGAGATGTCTCAACGCCTCGCACAGTTCCATCTTCAATCAGAAGACGCTCTGCCTTTGTTTGAAAATGCACTTCTCCCCCATGCTTAATGATGGTCTGACGGATATTCTTCATTATCCCCGGAAGCCGATCACTACCTATATGTGGATGCGAATCTATCAAGATGTTTTCATCGGCACCATGTTGCACAAGAAGCGACAATACCTCAGTGGTATTTCCTCGTTTTTTGCTTCTCGTATATAACTTGCCGTCGGAAAATGTACCGGCGCCCCCTTCACCAAAGCAATAGTTTGACTCCGGGTCTATTTTCTTTTCTCTATTGAGAGTGGCTATGTCAAGACGCCTCGCGTCGACGTCTTTACCTCTCTCAAGCACAATGGGGCGCATTCCAAGACGAATGCATTCAAGCGCAGCGAAGAGTCCTGCCGGTCCTGCTCCAATTATGACTACTGTCTGATTGGAATCAGATACGTCCGGAAACTTCACAGGGATGTAGCCGGAATGCACCTTTCGGTCTTCACCGGAGGCTATCCTTACAGAAAGATTAATTATTATGTCACGTTTACGGGCATCTACAGATCGCTTGACAATCTTCCAATCATTAACCCTGCAACCTGCGGCTCCGAAGACCTTAGCAGCAAGGAGCTCCGGTTGAGCAGCAACTTCCGGAGATACACGTAGTGAAATATCCTTTATCATAATAGACTTTGCGGAATAAAACCGCCTTGCTAACATTTTTACCGACAAAATTAATAAAAATTTTTGGCACTTCATAAAAATTCAGTAATTTTGTAGATTATGAAAGAAAAAAACAATATAGGATGCTTGTTTGACCTGGATGGAGTTTTGGTCGACAGCGAAAGGATATACACCAAGATATGGGAGGCCATAGAAAAACAATGGCCCACAGGAATCGACAATTTTGCCTATAAAATAAAGGGCACAACGCTTGAAGACATACTTGAAAGATATTTCCCCGAAAATGTCAGAGAAGATGTCACTAAAGAACTTCTCCATCTTGAAGGGATGATGATCTATGAAGCTTTGCCGGGAGCAATCAGCTTTCTTAATGCATTGAAAAGCAGAGGAATCCCAATTGCCTTGGTGACGAGCAGCAACGGGCATAAGATGGAACATCTGTGGCATGACATGCCCGGGTTTAAGGAAATGTTTGATGTTATCATCACAGGCGATGAAGTGCACTGTTCCAAGCCTGATCCGGAAGGGTATTTGGCAGCAGCGGCAGGACTTGGCGTTAATCCTGAAAAGTGTGCTGTATTTGAAGACTCGTTGCAAGGTGTGAAGGCAGGCAAGGCTGCCGGTGCCTACGTAATAGGAATTGCAGGCACTCTCAAGGCATCTGATATCGCACCTTACAGTGATATAGTGGTCAATGCCGTAGCTGATATTAATATCGATAAGCTGGAAGAAGTGTTGAAATCAAGAGGACGACAAGATGCATAACTTCGAGCCATTGGCGGAACGTCTGCGCCCCAATACATTAGATGACTATATCGGACAAAAGCATTTGGTAGGCGCAGGCGGAATAATCCGCAATATGATTGAATCCGGAAAGATTAACTCATTCATTCTGTGGGGTCCTCCGGGAGTGGGAAAGACTACACTTGCCCGAATCATAGCCAATACAATCGATGTCCCTTTCTATACTCTCAGTGCAGTGACGTCGGGCGTAAAAGATGTAAGAGATGTACTCGAAAAGTGCACGAGAGAAGCATCCAGCGTATTTGCAAAAGGACGTCCGATTCTATTTATCGATGAAATCCATCGTTTTAACAAGGCTCAGCAGGATTCACTGTTAGGTGCAGTGGAAAAGGGTGTCGTGACGCTTATTGGAGCCACCACGGAGAATCCATCATTTGAAGTGATTCGTCCGCTGTTGAGCCGTGCTCAGGTATATACGTTAAAATCTCTTGAAGAAGAAGATCTTCAGACCCTTCTTGAGCGTGCCATGAAAAATGACCGTATTCTTTCCAAGAGACAAATAGAAGTGAAATCAACAAAGGCTCTTTTCCGTTTTGCCGGAGGGGATGCCCGAAAACTTCTTAATATACTTGATTTGCTTGAGCAGAGTGTAGCTGAAGATGCGCCTGTCATAATTGACGATGAATTCGTCACCAACAGTCTTCAAGTGAATCCGGCGGCATACGACCGAAACGGAGAGATGCATTACGATATCATCTCGGCATTCATCAAGTCAGTGCGTGGCAGCGATCCTGATGCCGCAATCTATTGGCTTGCCCGTATGGTAGCGGGAGGAGAAGACCCCAAGTTTATAGCGCGCCGTCTTGTCATACTCGCAGCCGAGGATATAGGACTTGCCAATCCAAACGCATTGTTGCTGGCTAATGCCACATTCGATGCCCTGCAGAAGATAGGCTGGCCGGAAGGGAGAATTATATTGGCAGAGTGCACAATATATCTTGCTACATCACCAAAAAGCAACTCAGCTTATCTATCTATCGACAATGCTCTTGAGACTGTAAGAAATACCGGAGACCTGCCGGTGCCTTTGCACCTTCGAAATGCGCCTACATCCCTTATGAAAGAAATGGGCTATGGTCACGACTACAAATACGCACATGACTTCAAGAATCATTATGCAGCCCAACAATATCTTCCGGATGCCCTTGCCGGTGCAAGATTCTGGACACCTCAATCTAATCCCGCTGAAACAAAGCTTGACAATTATATGAAATCTTTGCGAAATAATTCTTGAATTTTTTAAGAAAACGTAAGAAATTGTTGTTATTTAACATTTTTTAACAATCGGGGGGGGTAATTTGAAATTTTTATATTAATTTTGCAATGCCAATCTCCGACCTGAAAATCTAAACATAAAATAACAACAAAAACATGAAGAAATTATTTCTTATGGCCGCAGCATTAGTATTTGGTGTATTCTGCGGTATGGCACAAGATGAGCCACAGGGTAAACAGAACGTATTTTTTGATTACTTTGACCGACCAAACTCTGTATCATTTATCTGGGCAGAAGCAATCCGTAACAATGTTATGGAAGGAATCCAGAAGACCAACCGAGTAAATCTCATTGACGTAGATTCCAAAGGAACACTTGCAATCGAAAAAAGCCGTCGCGAGCAAGACAACGCATCTGCAGGCGAAGACATGAACCGTATGAAAGTGATGTCGGAAGAAGGTGCAAACCTCCTCGTTAAGGGTATCGTGACTGACGTGACTTCAAAAGAATCTTTCAACTCCAAAGGTGAATCCCTTGGATATGATGCTTCAATCACATTCACTCTGAAGGTGATCGACCCATCCAACGGAACTACCGTATATACAGAAAACTTCAAATTCCCGAAGAATCTTTTGACCGGACTCACCGGCAACATAACAAAAGCAGTTGCAAAAAGTGCTGATGAAGCCGTTCAAAACGTAGCTTCTACCATGGGAAAAGATATGAAGAAGTTCGTAGAAAAAGCTTTCCCAACTGAAGGTCGTATTGTAGAACTTGACGAAGTGAAAGGCAACGAAGCTAAAACCGCATATATCAACCTCGGATCACAAAACGGTATGGCTAAGGGTGCTAAATTTGAAGTTCGCGTAAAACGTATGATTGGCGGCAAAGCATCTCTCAAACTTCTTGGTGAAGCTGAAGTGACTGACGTTGAAAGCGAAGAGCTGTCAAAGGTCAAGATCAAGAAAGGCGGCAAGGAAATCAAAGAAGCTATGGATGCCGGACAAGAAGTTGTTGTAAAATCTTTGCAATAGTATCTTTTCAACCCACTATAAATAAAGATATAGATAAACTGATATAAATTAACTAATCATGAGAAAACAATCATTTCTCAGGATGATGACATTGGCTATGACATGGATATTTACCATGGGCATAGCCAATGCTATTCCTAACACATGCGATGTCACCCTCGATGGCCAGTCTGGAGGAGAAGTGACTTTAATTTCTGCAGCCTTGGCTCCTAAGGCTAAAGATGCTGAGGCAATGGCAGTCAAACAAGCCTTTTTTGCCCTTATTGACAGAGGCGTAGAAGGAATCCAATCCGGACAACCTATCTTGTCAACACCCAGTAAGGAATTTAATTACACCTTCTACAAAGATAATAAATATCTTAATTATCTTTCTTCTACTCCGATGAAGCTTGATGAGTCAAAAATCGGAAACAATAAAAGAGTAAGCATGAAGGTCACAATCAACCTTACAAAACTTAAAGCAGATCTCATCTCATCAAAGTTGGCTATTTCTCCTGCGTGGCAAGATCAGAAACAAGCCTCTGCTACTTCTTCTCTTAATCCTACCATTATGGTCGTTCCATATATCCCATCGGGAGAAGAAGATAGTCTTGAAGGAATGAAAAAATATCTTGATGATAACCCTGCCATGAAATATGCGGTCAATGCAGTAAGTTCGCAATTCGCTTCTCACGGCTACAAGACAAGAGATCTTTCTGCTACTGTAGCAAATTCCAAGAATGACGAAATAATGACCGAGGGTTCTCAGAAAGATGCCAAGACCATGGTGATTCAGGAATTGCCGGCAGATATAGTAGCAACAGTAAGTCTGGATTTGTTTAGAGACGGCAATAAAGGACAATGTACAATTACAGTCGATGCTGTTGAGCGCCAGACAGCTGGAAAACTCTGTTCCACCACATTCTCAAGCGGCCAGTATATGACTACCGATTATATAGCCCTTACTGACTATGCTCTTAAGAAACTTGAAAAGAAATTTTTCAACCAATTGCAAGACGCATTTGCTCAGATGGTAGAAAAGGGAAGGGAAATGAAACTTGAATTCTTGCTTAGCGAGACAGTTACCGATTGGGACTTCGATACTGAAACGCCGGCGGCTGAAGAGGATTTCAAAGATGAGTTGGAAGAATGGTTGAGATCTAATGCCAACCATGGCATATACGACATGTCGCAAAGCAACGACAAGTTTATAGCAGCCTCTATCAATATTCCACTTTGGGATGCAAAACGCAACCGCAGTTATAGCATCAACAACTTCACATCAGCATTAAGGAAGTTTATCAAGAATCAATTGGGAGACGCTTATAAAGCAAAAGTGTCTTCAATGGGACAGAAACTCATCATCACAATCGAATAAAATGGCTGATATGAATAAGCATAAAGATAAATTATTCCGATTCCTTACACTGATGCTACTGATAATTTCAGTAGCATCAGATGCACTTGGACAAGCAAATTTTGCTGTAATACCTGTAATGGTAGAAGGTGATATCACCGAAGAAGCAGCGAAAGTGATCTTTAGAAAGACAGAGCAGATTTTGACGCGCAATTCAGCAGGGGCTGCAGGCGCAGCTGATGTCTTTGCAGTGCAAGCTAAATTGACTGTTACAAATGAAGCTCATTCTTCAGGCCTTGTAAGGGAAATCACTTCTATATCAGGAGAACTTCAACTCGTAGCTCTTAACAAGGTGGACAATGCAAAATACTATTCAGTCACAGTTCCTGTCCAGGCAGCTTTGAAAGGAAGCAAAGAAGGAGGAGCTATACTTGCCCTCGCGAATGCTATCAAACCGATGGATGCTGTATACACACGATTTGTAAGAGTTGCACGTGAGAAAATTGAAGAATATTATTCTGAACATTGTTCTGAAGTCATCGGACAAGCTACCAGTCTTGGTCTAAGCGGACAATATCAAGCAGCTATGATATATCTGACCGGAATGCCGGCTTCTGCTCCGTGTCATGAAGAGGCACTCGAACTGATTGCCGGACTCAAAGCGAAAATAGATATTGACAAAGAGAAAGAAGAACAAAAGAAAGAAGAGGCTAAGGAGAAAGCAAAAGAAAAAAATAAGGATAAAGACAAAGATAAGGACGGCGACGCAGATGATGACAGTGACGATGATGATTCTGCAGATGATGCTTCTGATTCTGACTTAGATATATATACAGAAAGTCCAAATTGGCAGTTCAAACTTATCGAAGCTACTTATCTTCCTACGTCGCGTAAAGTGAAGATAGCTTGCTCCATCACTTATACAGGAAAAAAAGCACTCGACGGAGACTGTGCATTAGGATTCCGTAAAGCTATCGATCAGGAAGGAGAAAGCTTTGACACATGCTATGTATATGGTGACAAATATCGTACTTTCCCCGAAGATGTACCTGTAAAAATCGAATTTTATATCGACGATGTGAAAAAGAATCCAGGAAAACTCAGCTTTGTCGGATTTTCTGTGAACTATAAGAAAATAGAATTACGCAATCTCACAATAAAAGAATGAAACTGAAATTGACGTTATTGACACTGCTATTAGCTTTTTTGACTTTCGCATCATCTGCACAACAATCGAAAGTCATAGAGCGCAGTGCAAAATCGCTTCCAAATTGGCTTTCTACCAATCCTAAAGGTTTTCTTGTGGTGGAAGTAGAGGCTCCTAATATGTCGGCTGCCAAAGACAAAGCAATCGAAGAATTATCCACTCGAATTGTAATGTCAGTTGCAGCAAATGTGACTCATTCATCGTTTGCTGAAGGAAAGACTGAAAACAACGACGGGAGAATCACCGACAAGGAGTCATTCGGTTTCAATACCAAGATAGCGGCGGCAAACATTCCATTTATAAAAGGTATTTCCTTATCAGAGGCAAAAGATACTTATTGGGAAAAGTGTAAAGAAAAAAAGACGGATCGAATTTTCTATAGATACGCAATATTGTATCCTTTCCCGGATTCTCAACTCACTCAGATGAGAAAAGAGTTTGAAGAGATGGATAGCGAAAAGACTAATAAGCTAAAAAGTCTTAAAGAAAATATAGATAAGGTCAATAGCTCTTTACAAATCGAGCAAGCCATAGCCGATCTAAATGAATTGAAGGAATATTTCTTCGACGATGTTAGACGTACAGAAGCTGAAAGCGTTCAAAAAAACTACAAACATCTCTACAAAGGTCTTACTTTAAAAGCAGATAAACCTAAAGGTGGAAAAGTAAAAGTAACACTCCAACTGAATGGCAATCTATTCGAAGTTACAGGTGTTCCAACGCTAAAATCAAACTGTGCGACAAAACTCCAAGCCTCTCCCCTTCCAAATGGATGTGGCTTTGAAATCACTTACGACGATATCGATTGCCTAAGTGACGAAGAAAATTGGATAGAAATCAATCTGAGAATGCGAGATACAAGAGTGGTTCAGAAAATATTTATATAAGACTCTAATTTGGCATAATATCAAAAAGAATAGGCTCCGTAGGATTATCCATACCTACGGAGTCTATATCATTTCAGTTCGTCTTTGAGAAATCGAGAGGTTGGAGTGTCGAGAAGTGACATTTCTTCCGGAGTTCCGCTTGCAACTAATTGTCCACCTTCTTTTCCTCCTTCGGGACCCATCTCAATGAGCCAATCTGCAGACTTAATGACATCGAGATTATGCTCTATCACTATCATGGTGTTGCCTTTGTCCACAAGTTTATTGATCACGCCAAGAAGCACCTTTATGTCATGGAAGTGAAGTCCTGTGGTTGGTTCGTCAAGAATGAAGATAGTCCTGCCTGTGTCTTTTTTTGCAAGCTCTGTCGCGAGTTTCACACGTTGGTTTTCTCCACCACTGAGAGTGCTTGAGGGTTGACCAAGTTTAATATAACCGAGTCCAATCTCTTGAAGCACCTTTATTTTTTTGAGGATAGAGGGAACATTTTCAAAGAATTCTACAGCTTGGTTGACTGTCATCTCCAATACATCGGCAATAGATTTACCCTTGTAGCGCACTTCAAGAGTCTCCCGGTTGTATCTTTTACCATGACATTCCTCGCATGGCACAAGCACATCC
>CAMWQY010000086.1 GCA_947176355.1 uncultured Porphyromonadaceae bacterium | reverse complement strand
CACACGCAACCAAATATCGGTTAAGACGGGCTGCTGAAAATGCTATTTCATAATCGGAATATTTCACTAAACAATTTTTAATTCTTATATTAGTTGCAAAATTACAAAAAAATTCCTAACTTTGCAAAGGAATCCCCCGAGTGTCCCTGTTGAAAGACAAACCTCGGGGTTTAGTTTTAATGGCGACTCAAACTATTCGACACAATCTGAAGATGCTCCGCTGGCCAGAAAATTCATGATAATAATTTTGGATTCACGTCTATAAGTCTTATGCGAGTTGCCATCCAGCTTATCAAAGTCGGAATCATAGCGGAATTCATATCCCATATCATCTTCTGTCAGCATTCCCGCCAACTTGGAATTGACAAATACTTTTGCCCGTTTCATGACTCAATCTTTTTGCCAGGTACCATTTCAGAGCCAAATAAAGCTAAAACCTGATTTACCTTATCAAGCCTGAGAGTTTCCTTGCCTTGTTCCAACTCACGCAAAAATCTCAAGCCGACTCCTGATTTCTGAGACAGCTCAACCTATGTAAGTCCAAATTCCTTACGCTTATCCTTTACATATTTGCTTAATTCAGTCATAATATACCCTTTGGGGTACAAAGATAATAAAAATATTCCATTCTACACCATAAAGGGTATAAAATATTTGTCTTACTTTAAAATTACACCTTATAAGGTATAATTAATCGAAATGAAAAGAGCTTCATAACTACTTCCGAATTCATGCAATTTCTCCGAAGCATCTTTTCTCAAAGATCATCTTTCGGTATTTCTTGATGATATGTGCAGAATTTTACTTTGTCTTAAAAACGCCATTGGATGGAAACAATGATGTTGCGGGGACGGATACGGTAGATGTGTTCTGTTCGGGAAAGTGTGCCGTAAGCCACATATTGATATTGACGTTGATTAAGCAAATTATTGGATATTACCGACAGGCGGACTTTGGTGCTGACACGCCAAACTGCCGATGCATCAAGAAGAATGAGATTTTTCGAATTTTCTTCTGAAAACTCCGTAAAGAAATGCTCTGCTCCAAATGTGAAATCCCAATGGTCATGAGGCATCAAGGTAGCATAGAGTTTCTGATTGAAAGAATGTGTATTATTATCAATCTCTCCAATCTTAAACCGTGAGAATTCATAATTAGCATCATAATTCAACGATAACCATTTGCATAGACTCCCTTTAAAATATGGTTTTGCGGATAATGTAAGTTGATTGTATTCTTCTACCACGTAGTCACGCATCGACGAAGCATTATTCAGTGAACTGCTTACATCGCATCCTACCACCATACGGCTATGGCCGAGACCCTTGCTTACCCCACCAGTCAAAGACCACGAATTGCTGAAAGATAGTTTATCAGCGAATGTTGAAACTACAAAATCGTCAATAAACAACTGGTTGGACATAATCGAACTGCGACCGTAATTATACGTCAACGACGCATTGACAAAGAAAGAAGACAAAGGATTACGATATTTATAACTCATGGCAGTCGTTACATTTTGGGAATATCTATCAATATCATTGGCAATGAAAAGATTACGATAGTCAGAAAGCACAGGTGCCAAAACATACATAAATGCCTGTGGAGATCCGAGCTGATACGACACAGAAGCCGAAAGCTCGCTCTTCGCCGTCAAGCGTTTGCGAGTATAAAACCTTGGCAAGACGTTGATAAAGTTATGATTCCCATTCACACTTTGGTGTAACCATTTCACAGGAATTTTCATTGAAATCAGCCAACCATGACGCTCATAATCAAGCTGGGGAACAGCATATATATTCGACAGAAAAGATTTAGTCTCTTCATCATTATCAAAAGTATTAAATCCTACAAACGACAAGTCTATTTTATGATAATTCAAATCAATTCCACCATTGAGATAAAACTTCCAGAACCTACCGAATTTACCCCAGCGCGATTCTGTAATGCTTCTAAAATCTGTGGTAGCAATGCTTTGCTTCGCATCTTCCTCACCGCTGACAAGAAGTAGGTCCGGACGATAGGAAAAGTTATTGCGGGATGTAAGCTCAAAAAGTTTTTTGTCATTCCTTTTTACGAGTTTCAAGTCGTTGTTGGCAGACAGATTGCGTCGACGTATACGCTGATCGAGCGCAAAAGAGCCGGATATGGAAGAGCCTGAATCTTCCCATACTCCATCTAAAGTGAATTTCTCTTTCAAGAAATAGCCCTTCTTGTTGATTTGAGCATTAAACTGGGCTGACACATCATGACTCTTCGTGCGTAAACTGCTATTCTGCAAGAATTCCGGAATGGATTGACTGAAATAATCTGTATGAAGCCCATAATTATAATCAAGCCTTTCGCCAACATAATTCAATTTAAATCTCATTGACGTGTCTCCCCGTTTCCACGCAGTAATTAAATTGGCAATCCATGACAGGTCGTCGCGGGTTCGCTTATCATTGAGCGGAGCATTTACAATATCAGCCGAGATATATTCGCGCCATAATGATTCTGAATAACCTGAAAAAGACATATCATTGAAGTCATGTTCCATAATCTGCTCATCAGGATTCCACCCGGTGTTTCCGACTCTCATCGTCAGGATATTATGTACTTTCGATGCAATACGCATTGCATACAGCGAACCATCGTAAAGCCACGGTGTCACTCCAGTTCCAGCCTTAGCAACACCGACCCACTTGCCTTTGACACCTTCATTAAGTTTGATATTGATACCTGCTTCTTCGGGAAAATCAATCCCTTCAAGAGCCTTGACAGGTTGATGGTTTTCCATGACCTCCACCGACTTTACATCTTTGTGAGATATATTATTGGTAGCGAGTCCATATTGACCTCCGAGGAAATCATCACCATCAATATAGAATTTATTGATAGGTTTTCCCTGATATTTGATTGTGCCGTCATCTTCAACCTTTATTCCTGGCAATCTCTTGATCACATCAATTATGGCATTGTCCGAAGCATTGGCATAGCGCGAAACATTGAACACAAGAGTGTCACCCTTTGCATAAATGTCGGGAGCCTCCACTATCACATCTTTCAACTGCGTAGCTTTCTGCCACATCCCTACTCCTTTCGAGAAATCATAATTTGCAGGAAGCTTCACTGCCTCATATCCCATGCAACGAAATGAAACCGAATCTGTAGAGTCTGTAATTTTCAGGGAAAATGTTCCTTTGGAATCAGAAGAAGCAAAAGCTATAGCTTTCCCTTGCCTATTCAGCGACTGTATTACTACTCCCGCTATCGGCTCGTGGGTTTCTCCATCCACTATTGCGCCGATAGCACTTTCCGGGGCTGCTCCCATAACCGTCAGCAGCCCGATGAAAAGTATTGATATTAAAAAACAGAATCTTCTCATCTTTTCCAGTCGCGTTCGATATAATCATACGGCAATTCAGTTGGATCAAAAGCGTCAAGAGCAGGATTTCCAGATTCGTCAGTCACCGTGATGTGTCCATGGCCTCCAGCCTCGAAATATGAATACGGATTTATGTCGTAGCGATGTTTGGCATCGTAATATTTTATTCGACTTGTTGTGTTATAAGGCACTTTATATATGGTGATCGGACACGTTGCAGATGACATTATTCCTATACACTCAAATATATAATGCCCGTCTTTGTCTGAAGCCTTCATAATGAGTCCCGGAAGCCCATGCAATTTCCATGGACCCTCCATCAGTGGAATATCTTCTGAGTAGAATGCAGTCCATTCACGTCCACGAAAATTGCAGACAGCACCCCTGCAGTCATATCCCAGCACATTGATCACACTGTCGGTCAATTCCCATTCAAGCTCCGGCATTTCTTCCTGATAGCGGAACCAATCCATGCAAATCTTCTCAGTATGTGTCAGCTTACCTTCCGGATAATTCTTGAAAATAGTCATGAATTCACCATTGGATAGTTTTCCATCCATAGCAGCCTCTCCTATTTGTTCCGTAGTAAGGTTCATTAGAAGCGAATCGACGGTAAGATTCTTGTAGCTTGAAAACTTCGAAAGTTTGTCCGGACCGATTTGGAGCAGCATTCGATCGGAAGCAAAATTATCTTCCAGTTGTCCGGTCGTATCTGTACACCATGAATAATCATAGACAAACTCCATTGTCTCAGGTGCTATGGTTTCTGTTTCGGGCACTTCGCCTTGAAAAATTGATAATGTCCTTCGACTTACTTTTCCCGAGATAGCCATACTAATAAAAAATATAGCCCAGATAAAGATTGCGACTTTTCTCATATTTAAGTTATTTTGAATGTTATTTTGCCGCAAAATTACAACCTTAAAGCCATTCAAAACAAAAATAATCCTTACTCAATCATTATGGAATTATTACTAAATTATTACTGTAAGAAAAATATTAATCAAGTTCAGTGGTTTATACCCTTTTTATAATTAATTTTGCAATGAAGTTGTATAAAAAAAACGTATGGAAAATAAAATAAAGACTCTCTACATATTATCGATAACAGCCATTCTTGCATTTCTCGGGATGCAGGCATACTGGCTTTATACCAGATATGAATATTCTCTTAAAGACTACGAAGACAGGGCTGAAACAACCGTTGCAAATGCATTGATAGAATATGATAGGGCACGGTCAAGAAGATCTTCTAACCAAAGTGATACATTAAGAGTGATGTCATCTTTCAATATGAACCATGATATGGACTCTCTGGGTAAAACCATCAGAAAAGTGACTGTTTCAACCAAAGTCATCAGAGGTAAAGACTTATTGAATATCAAAGAAAAACGTAAGCTTACATCTGAAGAAATGGCAAAACTTGAAAAGATTGTCTTAGATAGTTTGGAAAAAACTGAGGCTAAACGTGCCTCCTTGGATGTGACAAGTGCTCCTTCTGACGGGGCTGCTTGGAGCGCTATGAAAAATTTTGAACTCGAAGTGCAGTCTCCATTTACTGTAGTGGGGATAGATTCCATTTTAAAAAAAGAAAACATTAGAGCGGATATATCCCTAAAAGAGACTGACAGCGTATTGTGGAAACCCATTTCAACAAGGCATTCATCTATTATTTATCCTCGTTTGAAAATTACGACACATTACTCCGAACTTGAACACAAGGCTGTGGTAGTAGATTGTCCAATACCGGTATCTGAAATCTTAAAAGAGATGGGGTGGACTCTTTTATTAGCATGTATATTGTCTTTATTCCTGATTCTTTGCCTTGTATGGCAAATAAAGACCATAGTGAAACTCACTCGCCTTGATAAGATGCGGAATTCTTTCATCACAACAATGATACATGAACTGAAACGCCCCATCACGACATTGAAAATGTGTGTGTCAGGAATGGACAACGACAAAATGATGGAAGATTCCCAACTGCGTCATGAGGTGGCAAGTGAGACACGAATAGCTCTCGACAACTTGGCAGCATACTTCTCAAAGCTGCGCGACATCACATTCAACAACGTGGAGCAGATACCTCTATATATCACTTCTTTCAATCTTCACCAACTTGTGGATGAAGTTTCAAAGTCAATTGCATTGCCAAGTAATAAGCGAGCAACATTTGAAAATCATATACCGGAAGATCTCGAGATCTCCGCTGACCGTACGCATTTGAGCAATATCATCATCAACTTGATTGAAAACGCAATAAAGTATTCAGGTCAAGATGTCACTGTAAGAATAAATTCAGAATCTACAGTTGATGGAATCGCTATCAAAATTGCCGATAACGGCAATGGAATATCAATCGGCAACCAAAACAAAATATTTGACAGGTTTTACCGTGGGAATGCTTCTACCTCGGAGATTCCAGGGATGGGACTTGGATTGGCATACGTAAAACTTCTTGTAGACGCCCATGGGGGTGAAATTTCTGTTGAAAGCACCGAAAGCATTGGTTCTACATTTACAATAAAGATACCACAATGAAAAAGATACTTTTAGTAGATGACGATATCAAGAACTCGATGCTGCTTAAGCGCTTCATTGAGGCAGAAGGGTATGAAGTGACATACGCACATAATGGAAAGGTAGGTCTTGAAATATACAAAGACCTACGCCCTGATTTGATTCTTCTCGATATCAACATGCCTGAGATGAATGGTTTTCAAGTTGCCCGGACCATACGAGAGAGTGACCGACGGGTGATTATTTTCTTTCTGACTGACCGAACGGACAAAGTTGATCGACTGTATGGATTCAAACTAAAAGGAAACGACTATATTCCAAAACCATTCTATCCTGAAGAATTGATTGCCAAAATCCAAGAGAGATTTGAAAGTGACATCACATCGCAAGATATAGAGTATCAATTAGGAAAGACTTTATTCCGTCCTAATCTTTCTTCTTTGACCTACAAGGGAGAGACGCATTCGCTATCTCTTCGTCAAACTGAAATTCTTGCGATCCTCGCACAAAATTTAGGAAAAGTCGTTGACCGAGAAACTATCCTAAATTCAGTATGGGGAGATAGCAGCTACGCCAACTCCCTTGCACTAAACGTGCAGATAAGCTACATCCGCAAACTCCTGATTGATCCATCCATCACCATCACCTCCTTGAAAAAGAAAGGATATATTGTCTCTGTCAACTGATGCCTTACGTCAAGGAAAATTGCAGAGGCACCATCGTCATAAGGATCATACGCAAAAAGCGATGTGGTCAGGATAATCAGGAGTGCCAAGTGGTATCATGGTCTCTGTAGTATGAGTCAGCAGCTCTGTCGGACTTTCGATGTCTTCAGTTATAATGTCTCTTAACAGATTGCCTCGAAATGATTTCAGTTTTCCTGCATTAGGTGTGCGCCACCCGCTACCATCCTTGGGCTCCTTGAAATCCACTTTCCAAACTTTCGCAAAGTTCTTGACAAGTTTCCAATCAATACATTTGGCAGCATCCGCAGGCAAGAGATTAAGAATAGAAGTCTCTCCTCTTTCTTTTAAATATCTCACCAACTCTATAGTCACATTCTTTCGCCAAAATGAATATAAAGTCTTATCATCCTTTGCAATTGGAGTTGTAAAATCAAATCTGTATGGCTTGATAATATCATTTGGCCGAAGCCAACCATAGAGAGATGAAATAATCCTTACGTTGTCTGAAGCCCGTTGCTTTTCTACAGTTGAAAGTGAATTATAATCAAATGCCTTGAAGACAACGCCGGTGAATGACTCTATCGCCTTTATCCCCATGAGTTTATTAGGAAACTCGTATGCCATTCTCGATAATTTTGACGCCATCGGAAGACTAATCTTTACCATCTCGGCAATTTCGTATGAATTCAAGGAAGCCACACGAGACATAATCTCTGCAGCTTCTTCTTCTCCTACAGGTTTATTCAATTCATATATTTCATGGTCGATTGGAATTTCCCGATCATCCATAGTCTTTGACTCAGCAATCAGTGTCAACATATCTCATTAATCATGTTTTTTTATACTGAACCCTGAAATGACTGATTTGAGGGCTCTGACAAATTTATCTTTTTTCTTATATGAAGACGGCACCGGCAAATGTCCGTTGCCTACCCGCGTATCTATATCCATTCCAAGACGACGCTTGTCATGATCTATTGCATTTACTCGAGCTATCAGATCATTAATCACAGAGTCTCTGGGCATCTTCTCTGCTTCAAGTACAAGAGATGCCTCCTCAAGCGCAAGCAACTGATCTTTTTCCTTTCTTCTTGCATCCTTTACTGTCAGATATTCACGGTCTGCAATTACAAGGTCGACGTATGTAGTGACATAGAGAATATTATCGTATGGATTATTAAACCTAAACATGTCGTGTCCTCGACCCATAGATTCAATATAACATGACATTCGGTCGATATTCTGTGGTTTTACCGAGAATGTGTCGCAGTCAGAATATTCAAAACTCAAAAGCAAACGTTTGAATTCAAGGTCACGCCATAATCTGCTGTTCAGGCGAGGAGCCCACTTTCCGCGAAGGGTATCAGCAAGCACATCTATATCGACCCTGATTTTTGTGGTGTCTCTCTTCCAAACTTCTGCAGAAGAGTATAGACCCATAATGGTGTCCGAGATCTGCCGATTCCTTACGATTGTCTTCGGTTGATTCACTCTTGGAGGTAAAGAAAGCCAATCAGACCAAGAGAAATGATGGTTGATTCTATCCGATACACTGTCTTTTCCCAATACATCGGTAAACTTATAGTAAGATTTTGATTTTAAAATGCGCGGATCTGTCCATCCTTTGAAATGCTTTTCTTTGTCTGCAGGAATCATGAAATCTACCCACTTCTCTCTATAAAGCATAACTGTATCGAAGGATGAAGACATAGAAGATATTTCTCTCAAATATCCGGTAAGATGCAATATCGGTCGCCTCCTCGTATCTACTTTTACTTCAGGTAGGTCGTATGCCATGCGCATCATTTCAATGACAGACTCTTGCGGAGAAGATACCTTTTTATCTGAATATCCAAGACTCCTTAATATTATAGGATATGCACCGGGAGAGATTTCTGGTAAGCCTCCTTTATCATCTCCAGTAGCGATCATCTTGCCCGTACGGTCAAATATTGAAACCCTCGCCACAGGAACCTTGCTTTCTGCATCAAGCACTTTCGATCTGCCTGCAGCAACTTTCAAACTAAAGACTATCACTATCGCGAATACAATAACCACCGGAAAAGGCAACCTTTTCAGTATATTTTTACATAAAATTGGGTTATATGTATATGCTTTATCTTTCATGAAGCAAAATTATCATTTCTTTACATCAGTTGCAAGCTTTCCTACCATCTTTTAACTTATCTTTAGTATTATTATAGGTAGCTAACAAAAATAAACGACAATGGAGTTTCGTAGTATACCGTGCCCGCATATCTTATCTATAGAATTAAATAAAGTACTTCTTAATTTTAATTTTCTTCAAAGAAAATTTGGATATTTCAACCTTATGCATTATCTTTGCGTTATAGAAACAGAAAGAGGACGGAGAGCCGCCCTTCAAAACGAGAATAATCCCAACACCACATCAAAGCATTTTGGGAAACTCATCAAACTTTAATGAAATACCGAGACCATCTGCCGGATGCAATGGCGGGCCCCCCACTTTCGGGTGGTGTTCCCTTTCGGGACGCAGGCGGATTACAAAGCGCCGGTGGATCTCAAATCCTGTCTATCGGAGTTTCATCACAAACCCTTTGATGTGGCTTTTTATAAAGGAGGCAGAAGGCTGAATTGCCTTTTGCCTCCTTCATTAGTAAACACACTCCTAAGATCTTAAAGCCCTTAAGGACCTTAAAACCATTAAACACCTTAAGGACCTTAACCACCCTAAACCAACTAAACACTTTAAACCAACTAAACACTTTAAACCAACTAAACACCCTAAACTTCAAAACAAATATGAAAGACGTAAAGCAAACCCTTCTCGACAGGGTATCAATCAGACGCTAC
>CAMWQY010000085.1 GCA_947176355.1 uncultured Porphyromonadaceae bacterium | reverse complement strand
TTGCAGTGTTGAATCCCGGTAGCCCCTGTATATCAAGCTATCGGGTTTTGTTTTATTTATTTTCTAATGGAGTCCCGGAGAATAGACTATCAACATATTCACTCACTGTCATGCGTTTTTCGGTAAATTGCCTATCTCCAAAAAATATTTTATATCGATCAATTTCTTCTTGTTTTGCAGATGGGTGAAACACAGTCTCAATTTCTGCGTCTTTTCGTATAAATCTAGATAATAGCTGACGTATTTCAAAGTCCGCTGCTGGAAGTGAATACCCAATAAAAACTACTTTTGAGGCTTCAGATAATTCTATCCCTGCATTTTGCCATATAAGTCGGATTTGAATATTGCTTAAATCTTTGAGAAAGGTTGGTAAGATGAGGTTACCTTTAAGTCTAATAGACGCAGCTTTGTTTCCAAGGTTATAATTAGACTTACAATGTTTACAGTATTTAGTCTCAAACATAGTCTTTTCACCGAACTTTACATACATTCTTTGGCATATGGGGCAGTGAAGCCAATTCATTGAACCATGAAGCTTGAGATATTTTATGTTATATCCACTTCTACCCAACGCCAACAATCCGGGTTTGATAAATGGATCATTATCTAAGGAACTAATATAACAGCAGTAATCCACAACTGCAATTGGTCCATGTAGGAAATCTCCTTTACAGAGATTTTGAGACTCATACCTTGTTAAATCATACAGACTATTGTCTAACAAAATATCCCAATTTGTTGTGATTATTCCTATGCCATCCAATTCCGGATTTACAATCCTTTGTTTTGCAATGGAATTGATATAATGAGCGAATTTTGTGATATAATTTTTACTATGACCTCGAAAATCCACACCGTATTGAATGGAGCGGGCCATTAACAGATGTAGTTTTTCTCTTAAATCCATTAAGCTTTTTGCAGAATATGAACCTAACGACAAACCTTGTGAAATACATCTGTCAATGGGCGTAAAAACATCTTCTAACGCAATCTTGGAAAACTTTTCGTCGGATAACAGCAATTCTTTTCTAAGGAACTCCTTAAACTCATCAATGGATTTCACCACATCCTCATTATCTGAAAAATGCTCATAAAAATCCGAACTAAGGATATTTTGGATAATCTCATTTTGAATGGGACCTCCGGCATCTTTAGAGAAACCGGCACCAAGAAAAAATATTGTTTTGTTATATTTCATATTTGTTATTGTAAAAGTCATTTTAAGATTACAAAATTACATAAAAATAGCGAGAATTTTGCACCGATGTAATAAAAAAACAAGACCAACATGAATTTTCCGCCTCAGCAGGTTGTACAATATCTCAATTTTATAAAAATGAAGTAATATATATAACAGTTTTATGGATAGACCAAGAATTGTAGTTTTTCTTGATGTATACAAAGATTGCGTTTATCTTTGTATTAAGCGAGATGGAGAGTTCACGATGGAAATCCGTCAGTTGTGGACTACATACTAGACCACGGTGTGTCTGAGGACACAAAGCATGGTGTCGTATTCTAATAAATACCTGTGTGAAACCAGCTCTACAAGTCTATGGAACTTAGGTTATCTGTCCATATTCCATTAGGAAGCTGTCAGGCCACAAAGTGATATCAATGGCATCTTGTAGATAGCGAAATGCCAAGCCTTGTAATGGTTAATGACAGCTTCATACATTTTCTCATGTTCTGAATATGCATAAGCTGAACTACCGCATAAAGACCTTTAACGATGGCATGGTAAACAATACCAATAATAAGTTGGTCTCTTCAGAGGAATGGCTTCAGGTTGGAAATTATGTTAGAACGATAGCCCCGAAAATCTATCAGAAGATCAAGGCAATTAGTGATAGGGAAAGTGATTCTGAGGAGTTGCTGGTTCTGATGCATGGACGTACATCTATTAACATAAAGTGTCTTAGTCACAGGTACGGAGACGGGATACTTCTGAGATATTGATCTCATCGTATAGAGACAGACCTAGGAAGTCATGAATCTGATAGAAGCCAATACAAGGTCTTCCCAGAAAGAGTTGAGGGCCACGTGCGAGCGACATTTGTAGAGTACATTAGACGTAAACAACGAGTGGTACACAAGTCCGTAGAGTAAAACTGCGTAATTCCAGATACATTTACTGTCAATGATGGGAAGCATTGATATATAATGCTCTCTCGCTAACAATAGTAATTTATTATGCCCTTATGTACATGTTTTTGTAAAGAAGTAACCCCAATACCTTTTAGAGGAAAGATACAGTTTTTTAAAATATATATAGTAAAAAATTGTTAATTATAATGAAAATAGAATATCTAACCAGTTTATTTAATGATGCCGTAATCGAATATATGTAATGAATAGATCTAAATGGATTGTTAAAAATAAAAAATTATATCGACTTGATAAGAGCGGTGAGCCTATATTAATAAAGAAATATAACTTCGCTCAAAGAGTATCAAGCGAATTTGCCATCGTAATGTCTAATGGACATTATGGATGTATTGACTCTAATGGGATGGTAATAATCCCATTAAAGTACGACCTGATTAAAACTTTAAAACTGCCTCGTAAGTCTGTGCATTTTATATGTGGTAGAGACGGGAAATTTTTTCAAGGGTTGGATTCTTCGGATTATAGGTTAATAAAGAAAGAATCAGAAGAAGTGTATACAGGCATATATGACTTGTATGACTGTCAAGGAGAGTTGTTATTTGGAGGATTTGATGAATGTAAATATGATAGGAGAACTCAAATGTACCTTTTCTTATTTGGAAGAGAATGGAGTTTATATCCTAGCGTTAATGAATCTTTCACAGCAAAGTTCTCAAAAAGTGATAGCTCTGGTAATTGGATAATCTTGAATGATAATTTTGGATACCCTTTTGATATCAATGGACGATATCATGAAGAAAAAGGAACTGTAGTGAGTCCTGTTAAAGTAAGTATGACTAAAATTGGTGGAAGGTATTATCCAACATCGTTTATTAAAGATATTAAAGATCGAGAAACAGCATATACCCAGACTTCCTTGATGTTAGATTTAGCGGGAGAAGCCATTTTTGATACTGTAGAGGTTATATCAGAGAATATTATTCGAGTGAAGAAAGATAAGAGATTTGCATGCATTTTTCTCAAACAAAGAAAGATTACTCCGTATTTTGATTTTATCCTCTCAATTGATAAAGAGTACGCCATTGCACTGAATAATGGGTCAATAGGATTAGTGAGAGATGGGAAGTTGGTCATACCCTGCTCCTATGAATATATAACTCGTCCAGAAAATGATTGGGTGTTTGCTTTTAAGACATATCCTAATTTCCCAAATAGTCCATATGAAAATAAAATGTATGGAAGATTAATAGATCTTAATAATGGATGGTTGGGATACGACTACGCTATGGAACATCATCTTTTAGCTTTTGAAAATATCCCAACAGAGGTGGTAGATAATTTATTTGACGATGGCGCACTTAAAATCCGTCCCATTGATTCTAAAAAATCGACTTTATCCTCGATAGCCTTATATAAAGGGATTGTTAAGTATATCAATGATCAAATTAAGCAAAAAATTGGATCATTCATTAGATTGGGAAAAAGATGTGATGAACAGTTCACTGAAGAATACTATTGGTGTGTTGATGATTTGGATAGACTTGCTCATCCAAGTAAATATCAAAGAATAGTATACGAAGTTGATAATTCTTCAATATTAGATGCATTAGATGGGGATATAAGTGCCTATTGGAATATTGATTAACTTGCTTAAAAGATAATCATCTATAATTTATATGGTGATTACGACTTTGGAGTAAGCGCAACCTGATATATGCAAGGGTTTTCAGCTGCAATTTTAGTTTTGAGCAGCTGAAAACATACCTTGCAATATTCGTTTGAATATCCTGATCAAGTAGGAAAAACAATGCAAAAAGTCCATTCAACAAGTACAAAACGAAATGAATTACTGCGACAATCGAGAATGTAGATTTGTTCATCGCCCTTCCAAAAGTTGGGAAAAGTTCGGCAATTATTAAGCAAAGTTGGGAAATGTGATGTAATTGATAATCTTTTTGTTGGACAATATCGTTTCAAGTTTGAAGAGTCATCTGATGTAGGGGCTGCAGACCTAAGGCATCGATGCTTACTTCAACATATAAGCATATGCTTATGTAAGTATATCATTACATGATTACGTCAATATGTGATTATATGTTTAAGTAAGTATGTAAGTAATTACTTACTTCGATACTTGAATATTTCATTATATAATTAAGTACTTACTTAAGTATGCCAATGAATGGAAGAATGACTCTCCATTGAAATAAAGTGCATGCACACAACTGACCCGGACATGGCTATCAAGCCGGGCGGTATTATGGCAAATGTTGCCACCCAATTTTTAGTTTAACCATTAATCCCCCTCAATTATGGATTATATTATGATTGAGCGCTCGCTTTTTGATGCACTCGTAAAAGGTGTGCGTGATTGTCGTTCCGCTCTTGAGGTTGCCTTATCCAAAATCGGTTGCCGACGCAACGGTTGGGTTGACAGTACAACTGCACAATCTATTCTTCAGAGATCGACCCGCACTATGCAATCACTCCGCTCCTCAGGACGAATCGGCTACAGTATCATTGACGGAAAGGTATTTTATCCGGAAAATGAGATTGCAAGGATGTTGAATCAACATTATGTCGGCAATGAATAAGGTTGAGATTATTGCAGCATCAGAACTTAAGCCAATCCTCAATGAACTGGATATATTGAAATCAAAAGTGGAGTTGTTCAGTGAAAATTGTCAGCCCCTGTTTCAAGGCAAAAAGTATCTGACTGACTCTGCTTTATGTCGAAGACTGAATATCTGTAAACGAACCCTCGCTACTTATCGAGCTAACGGAGCATTGGGCTACTACAATCTTCCGGGCAAGATTCTCTATAGCGACACTGATGTTGAGGACTTTCTGCAACGACATTATCTTCCTCCATTCCGATGAATATGTAAATGTCCCGACCGATGCTTTATTGGCCGGGACATTTAACAATTATTTCTGGGATCCAAATTTGGCAGCAAGTCCACTCATTTGTTCTGCGATAGACTTATCAATGACTTTTGCATAAATCTTAGTTGTCTTTATATCAGAGTGTCCGAGTATTCTTGCGATAATCTCCATTGATACGCCATTGGCTAAAGCAAGACATGCGAAAGAATGACGCGCAATATGGGTAGTCAAAGTTTTCCTGATTCCGCAACAAACAGCAATCTCTGAAAGATAGGAATTCATTCTCTGGTTAGAAATTACCGGTAGCACCACTCCTTTAGCGAGACATGTAGGATGATTACGGTATTTATCTGCGATAGCACGAGCTGATTCCAGATAGGGGATGCTGCACACATTCTTTGTCTTCTGACGTACCTTGTGAATCCAATAGTTGCCGTCTTCATCAACCGTTATATGCTCCGGTTTGAGAGCAGCTACATCAGAGAACGCCAATCCAGTAAGTGAACAGAACACGAATATATCCCTTACCACATTTAGCCTTTCGATATCAAACTCCTTATTCATTAGTGTTGAGAGTTCTTTTTCATTGAGGAACTCTCTATTGGTAGCCTTGGCGGTGAAGCGAATACCTTGAAAGGGATTGACTTCAATCCAACCATTGTCAAGGGCAAGGCGGATTATCTTCTTTAAATTCTTACAATACTTGTTAGCGGTGTTCTGCTCAGCCTTCTTTTCTACTTTTAAAAAGAGATGGAAGTCACGCACAAATTTATTGTCAAGAGTGCGGATAGGTAGGTCTTCGGTATTGTAATTCTTCTGCATGAATTCTCCGAGGTATCTTTCCGTCCGCTCATAACGAAGAACTGTTCCCAGAACAACGTCGCCGATTTCAAGAAGCTGACGGTATTTTTCATTTTCTTCTCTGAATACCTCACGAAGCATCTTAGGGCGCTCCGCACGTCCTTGATAAGCGTCCATCACCGACTTTGGGTTGACTGGCTTATATTCATCAATCAGCTGCTGATGAATTCTATGAATTCGAGATAACGTGCCGTCAAGATAGTCATTGAGTTCAAGAGATAAGCGATCGCGTCCGGTTGAACGTTGCTTTTTCTCATTCCAATACTTAGGACTAATGCCTCTCTTTAGTGAAGCTTCAAGGAAACGTCCGTCAATGGTGATGCGCATATAGACAGGCGCGTCACCATTCTTCAGCAACTTCTTCCTTTTGATGAAGAAGAGCACGGCGAATGTAGATTTTCGTGGTTGCATGTCAAATAAACATTTACAGTTAAACATTGGTTCTTTGACAAGTATAGAAACTTTGACTGCAACACTACTTATATCAGATGATTATCCGTCTTTCGTTGGATATAGTCTGTCAATAGATAAGTCCAACGAATACTCCAACGCAGAATGCATCATTTTGCCGGATTCTTCGTAGGAGTAAAAAATAAAGAGTCTCAAAAATCATTGATTTTCAAGACTCTTCCGCGCATTGCGCTTTAAGATGGTGATCCGGTTGGGATTCGAACCCAAGACCCACAGCTTAGAAGGCTGTTGCTCTATCCAGCTGAGCTACCGGACCTGACCAGTGTTTCGTTTTCGAGTGCAAAGTTAGTCACAATTTCCCAACTTTCCAAATCATTTGCAAACTTTATTGTTAAATATACTCAAAAGTGAGATAAATTGCGCATACCAGACCCTCTCGCAAACTAAATTACTCTTTTAAACGTTTTATTTTTGGATACCGGATTTTCGGTTTCCATGACTTTTAATAGAATAACTAAATAGAATTATGGATAAATTAAGTTATGCTTGGGGCGTGCTTATGGGTAAGCAGCTCAAGGCTATGGGCGTCGGAACTCTTGATTCCGAAGCTTTCAAGGATGGCGTTAAAGTAGCTTTCGACGGTGGCACTCCGGAAGTTCCCGAAGAGGAATGCCAGAAGATGATCAATGAGTATCTTATGGATCTCCAGCAGAAGGCTGAGGCTGCAGCCAAAGAGGCAGGAACAAAATTCTTGGCTGAAAACAAATCTCGTGAGGGCGTAAAGGAAACTCCTTCCGGATTGCAGTATGTAGTGGAAAAAGAGGGCGAAGGTGCACAACCTACTGCCACTGATGAGGTGACTGTACACTATACCGGTCGTCTGCTCGACGGAACAGTATTCGACTCTTCTGTAAGCCGTGGTGAACCAGCCACTTTCCCATTGAACCGTGTAATACCGGGCTGGACTGAGGGTGTACAGCTGATGAAAGAAGGTGCAAAATATACATTCTTCATTCCAAGTGACCTTGCATACGGTGCTCAGGGCGTGCCAAACGCAATTCCTCCTCATTCTACCCTTATCTTTGATGTTGAACTCATCAAGGTCGTTAAGAAGTAAATTGAATAACAGAATAATGAAAAAAACATTTAGATCTGCGATTGCTGTCATGGCTGTGACAGCAACCGCTTTCTGCATTGCTTCCTGTGGCAAGCAGAAACCATCGGCTGAAGACTCAGCTGAAATGGATTCATTGGTTGGAGTAATCGCACAAGAGCTGCAAGACAGCACCGTATCTTCTGAGACAGTAGCTAATGTCGCAGGCTCCACCAATATGGCTGACTATGGCGCAGCTTTCTTCCAAGGCAATTCAGGCTATCAGACCACTCCCTCCGGTCTGAAATACGTCACTGTGGTGGAAGGCACCGGTGCCTCTCCTAAAGAGACCGACGTAGTGACAGTGCACTATACAGGACGTCTGCTTGACGGAACCGTATTCGATTCATCTGTAGAGCGTGGCGAGCCTACAAGCTTCCCACTTCAAATGGTGATAAAGGGCTGGACAGAGGGCCTACAGCTTATGAAAGTAGGCGGAAAGACTGTATTTTATATCCCGAGCAACCTTGCATACGGCGAACACGGCACCCCCGGAGGTCCGATAGGTCCGAATGCTGATCTTATCTTTGAGGTAGAACTTCTTGCAATAGGAGGCCAGCAGTAATGAAAGCCCTTAAAACGATTGGCTTGATGGCAATGCTTTGCTTCATCATGCCTGCTTTCGTAAGCTGCGACAAAGATGATCCGGCAGCTGCAGATGCAATCATCGGTACTTATTCCGGCACTCTCGGCTACTCAGTAATGGGCTTTAACCCCGGAACTATCGAAGGAACATTCGATCTGAAGATTATGAAGGACAAAAACGACAAAGAAGATGTCATTGTCGTGATTCCTGAATGTACATTTGCGCCCCCAATTCCGAATGCAAGACCATTTACTATCCCATCGCTTACCGTTAATGACGTAGATGTGACAGCAAGCGGGGATGTATATACGTTTAAGGAAGATTCCTTCACACTGACCATCGACGAAAAGGTCTATGAAGGGAACAACCTCATAGGCACTGTGAAAGGGAAGAAAGTGACACTCAAGTATCAGCTCAAACCATCCTCTATGCCGATGGATATCTTATTCACTTTTGACGGAACTCTAAAGTAAGAAATTGTCAATCTTAGGAATAATAATGGCATTTATGGCCGGGAGTGGTGTCGCTGATGCTGCTCCCGACTTTGTCGTTTCCACTCCCGACACCCTTGAGACGGTGGTGGTGACGGCTACACGTACGCCTAAGCTGCTCAAAGACACTCCGGTAGTGACGCGAGTCATGACTTCCCAAGATATCACTCGAAGCGGCAAACAAGATATCGGAGGTCTTCTCGAGCAACAGCTTCCCGGAGTGGAGTTCTCGCTCGGAATGGCACAAAATCCGCAGATCAATATGTCGGGATTCGGAGGAGGAGGCATACTATTCTTGCTTGACGGAGAACGATTGGCTGGGGAGACCCTCGACAATCCCGACTATGCCCGACTAAACCTTCAGAATGTGGAGCGCGTGGAGATTGTGAAGGGGGCGGCTTCGTCGCTTTACGGATCAAATGCCACCGGTGGAGTGGTTAATATAATCTCCGGAAGACCTAAATTGGGGTCTCATCTTAAACTAAATGGACGTTATGGCACTCACTCTCTGCAGAGTTACGGTGCGTTAGCCACCTATCGAAAAGGGAAGATCGCCAACTCTCTCGATGCCCGCTTCGACTCGCAGGGCGAGATAAAATTCCCTCACATTGGTGATTTCAGCAAGGCATTTGCCACCCATAGCTGGAACGTGCGCGACAGAGCAATCCTGACACTAAACGATGAAACGTCAATTACCGCCCGAGCCGGTTATTATTGGCGTCAACGCAACAGCACAAATGTCTCACACGAACGCTATAGCGACATTTCTGCAGGACTATCCGCCACCTGGAAGGAATTTACTGCCAACTATAGTTTTGACAGTTATGACAAGTACGATTATGATATAGCCACATGCGAGCAAGAACGTGACTATCGCAACCGTCAGAACAACCTACACCTTCAGTATTCCCATGAATTTGAGGGCA
>CAMWQY010000084.1 GCA_947176355.1 uncultured Porphyromonadaceae bacterium | reverse complement strand
TATCTTGAATTGCTGAATCCTTTTGGAGAAGTATGGGACAGGATCAAGGTAATCGAGAAAGATGGAATATATGCCGGTTATATTCCGGTTGACGAGAATATCTACGAAGGAGATTATACTCTTGCGGCATACACAATGTATTCGGAAAATCAAGGCAAGGACTATTTCTTCCGCAAGGCTATACGGCTGCTCGACCAGCATAGTTCCAAATATGTTATAGACTCGGAGTTTACACCGACTGCTCCCGGCGAAGTTAAGGGTTCGTTTAAAGTAAGGTCTGTCAACGGAGAGAAAATGAACTATAACATTATGTCATGGACTATGCCGGATGGAAAATATAAAGAGATGCCTGATGCAAGCAAAGGTTTTAGCCGAAAGTTCAGGCGTGAGAAGGGGGAGGATATAGTTCTTGTTCGGTTTGGAGACTACTACAAATACATTCCAATTGAATATCCTGTGGAAAAGACCGATATGGCATTTTATCCCGAAGGAGGATGGCTTATACCGGACCATCCATGTAGAGTCGCATTCAAGGCAACTGATGAAAATGGAAAAGGAGTCTCGGCTTACGGAGTGGTCCGTGATGATAGCGGTAAGGTAGTCGCAGAGTTCAATACAGTCCATAACGGAATGGGAAGCGTAGTATTCACACCCGAGAAAGAGCTCAGCTATAGTGCGCAATATTCAGGACCCGAAGGAGTGACGAGGTCTGTCAATATAGGAGCTCCGGGATCCGGAACAGCGTCATTGCGATATGAGGTTGCCGACGGCAGATCGTATTTCAGCGTAGCCGGTGGCGAGGGTCATGATCTTGAGCTTGTATTGGCATTGAGAGGAAACGGAATGTTGGCATCTTCTATCTCAGCCGAAGTGCCACTTTCCATCGACAAAAGTGAATTGCCTTCCGGACTGTATCAGGCATTGTTGGTGTCAAGATCGGACAGTGTCGTGATGAGTGAACGACTTTTCTTTATCGGAGCAGACCGTAGTGCTCCAAAAATTTCGAGTATAAGCCGAGACTCGATGTCAATCAATCTAAAAACTCCAGACGGAACTCATGGAGATTGTGCCGTAAGAATTATAAATGGAAAGATAGTGCCGGAAAAGATTGATCGTGACATACGCACAAGGCTTCTATTAGAAAGCGAGTTGCGGTGCAGAATAGAGAATCCCGCATATTATTTCTCAGAAGATCCTGAAGCGGTGCAGAACCTTGATTTAGTCATGATGGTGAATGGCTGGAGCCGATACAATCTTCCTGAAGCTATTAAGGGAAAATATGAAGAGCCTCTTGTTCCGCTCGAAATAGGACAGGAGATATCCGGCCAGGTACGATCAAGATGGAAGGGAAAACCGATGAAGGGGGTACATATCTATGCAATAGCTCCTAAGAAGAACTTCGGTACAATTGCAGAGACCGATGCGCAGGGAAACTTCCGTCTTAACGGTTTTGATCTCCCCGAAGGCACTTCGTTCACTTTTCGAGCCATGAACAATAGAGGAGGCAATGAGAGCAATTATGATATAGATGAAGAAGAGTTTCCATTGATAGATAGACTTAGCGAGGAGCCCTCAGGCATAATGGAATTGGACGCTGCAGACTATTTCAAGAATATCCGCTGGATTATGCTTGACGAAATAAAGGTGCAAGCTTTCAACATAAATCCGGAATTTGACATCTACCAATCCATGTCATCATATACAAGGAATGCCGATGATTTCAGTAAAAAGGGAATTACCTCGTTTGAACAGGCTATAAGAGGAATACCCGGCATGAGTATCAGAAACGGTTATCTTGTCTATAGGAACGAAAAGGTTCAATATATAATAGATGGAACTCTGTTTGAAGTGGCGGGAGAAAGTATTTCAGGAGACTCAGGCATGCTGAACGAATCAAAATCCGGCACATACGCCACTTCCCGCTTTGCAAATAAATCACTTGCCAATGCCAATCCCTACAATGAGCGTATGTTATCGAGCGGAGCCTATCCCAATCCTAATCCTGAAGGAAGTGAATCATACATTCCGAGACTTGCTGATCTTGATCATTACATATCATTCAGCAGTGTAGAGAGACTGGATTTTGTTAGATTTACTGAAATGGGAACGGGAGTGGGTCTGATTCTTACTACTAAGTCAGGAGACAAGCGACTGAAAGAAAAACAGTTTGAACTAAAAGATTATCTCCCTCTCGGATATCAGAGATATAAGGAATATGCGAGTCCACTGCTATCGGTGGATATGGATGAATACGATCTGCAGACGCATCCCACACTTCTTTGGCTTCCGAGCGTCAGATTTGACGGGAATAGCCATGACATTGATTTGAAATCACCGGTATCATCTGACTATCAGATCCTCATCGAGGGACTTACGGAGGAGGGTGAGATTATTTCCGAAGTGCTCTGAATTGCGATTTTAAAAATCAGTTTAAACTTTAAAACTAAAAATATGGTCAGTTTTTTGTAATTTGGCAAAATTTCATTAATTTTGTGGTGAAATCCCCTTTGTAGGGTGAAAACATTGACAATATATTATAACTGACCTGATAAATGACTGACAACAGAATCCTTCTTTCGGCTGAATGGCCTGAAGATCCAAAGTTTGCCGAGGGTATCCGACGCGCTCCGGACCGTCACTATACTCTAACTCCGGAAAAAACTATAACAGCACTTAAAAATGCACTTCGCTATCTTCCTGAAGAGCTTCACGAAAAGGCAGCTCCCGAATTTCTTGAGGAGCTCCGCACTCGTGGTAGAATATATGCCTACAGATGGCGTCCGGAGGGAGACCTGAAGGCTAAGCCGGTAGACGAATACAAGGGAAAATGTCTTGCGGGAAAGGCATTCCAAGTGATGATTGACAATAACCTTTGCTTCGACATTGCTCTATATCCATACGAACTTGTGACATACGGCGAGACAGGTCAGGTCTGCCAAAATTGGCTGCAATACCGACTAATTAAGAAATATCTCGAAAACCTTACAGAAGACCAGACACTCGTGGTAGAATCCGGTCATCCTCTTGGTCTGTTCCCTTCTCGACCGGAAGCTCCACGCGTAATCATCACCAATGCGATGATGGTAGGTATGTTCGACAATCTCCACGATTGGCATGAAGCAATGCAAATGGGAGTTGCGAACTACGGACAGATGACTGCCGGCGGCTGGATGTATATCGGTCCGCAAGGTATTGTCCACGGTACATTCAATACAATCCTCAATGCCGGACGAATGAAACTCGGTGTGCCACAAGATGGCGACCTCAGAGGTCATCTTTTCGTAAGTTCCGGACTCGGCGGCATGAGTGGTGCACAACCAAAGGCAGCTGATATTGCAGGAGCCGTATCAATTGTGGCTGAGGTGGATGCGTCGCGCATAGCGACCAGAAAAAATCAGGGTTGGGTGCAGGTTGTCACAGACAATCTTGAAGAAGCCTTCGAACTCGCAGAGAAAGCTATGAAAGAAAAAAGACCTCTTTCAATAGCTTACCATGGAAACATAGTGGATCTTCTGGAATATGCAGTAAAAGAAAACAAAAAAATTGAACTATTAAGTGATCAGACTTCTTGCCATGCGGTATATGAAGGTGGTTACTGTCCGGTAGGTCTTTCATTTGAAGAACGCACGCGTCTACTTCACGACAATCCTGAAGAATTCCGTAGCCTTGTAGACAAGACCCTTCATCGTCATTATGCTGCTATAAAGACACTCGTAGAGCGCGGCACATATTTCTTCGACTACGGTAATTCCTTTATGAAGGCTATGTATGATGCTGGAGTCAAGGAATTGTCTAAAAACGGTGTGGATGAGAAGGATGGTTTCATCTGGCCTTCATACGTGGAAGACATTATGGGTCCTATGCTCTTTGATTATGGTTATGGTCCTTTCCGTTGGGTTTGCCTTAGTGGAAAACATGATGACCTCGTAAAGACCGACAAAGCAGCTATGGATTGCATTCCGAAAGATCGTCGCGGTCAGGATATGGACAACTGGGTCTGGATCAGAGACGCTGAAAAGAATGCCCTCGTTGTAGGCACGCAAGCAAGAATACTTTATCAAGATGCTATGGGCCGACTTAAGATAGCCTTGAAATTTAATGATATGGTTCGCAAAGGTGAAGTCGGTCCGATAATGCTTGGGCGTGATCACCACGATGTAAGCGGTACGGACTCTCCTTTCCGCGAGACCTCCAACATCAAGGATGGATCAAATGTGATGGCAGATATGGCAGTGCAATGCTTTGCCGGAAACTGTGCACGCGGCATGAGTCTTGTGGCTCTTCATAATGGGGGAGGTGTCGGAATCGGCAAGGCCATCAACGGCGGTTTCGGCATGATTTGCGATGGTAGTGACAGAGTTGATGAGATTCTGACGAAGGCTATGCTTTGGGATGTGATGGGAGGAGTAGCGCGTCGTAGCTGGGCTCGCAACGAGAATGCAATGGCCACCGTCAAGGAATGGAACGACACCCAAGCTGAAAACGGCTTCATGATCACCGAGCCTTTCATTGCAGATGAAGAGTATCTGAGATCAATTCTTTAAGTTGTCATAGTTTTCGTCGTTATCAGCTCAATTCTCAATTCTCAATTCACAATTCTCAATTATAATAATTCTTAATTCTCAATTAAGTAAAGATGTCAAATCTATATATAAAGCATGCCACGATTGTGACACCTCTTGGTGTTGTTGCCGCAAAAGGGAATGAAATGAAGCGTCTTAATGTCATTGAAGATGGCGCTATTCTCATTAAAGACGGTATAATCCGTTATGTCGGTAACTCAAATCCTCTCCGTCAACTGTATTCTCTTTTTGGAAAAGGAGCTACATTCAGGGAAATTGATGCCAATGGGAAAGTAGTGCTTCCCGGATTTGTGGATTCTCATACTCACATGGTATTTGGTGGCTTCCGTCCGGATGAATTCCGCATGCGTCTCGAAGGTGCATCTTACATGAGCATAATGGAGAAGGGTGGAGGCATACAGAGCACTGTCAATGCTACCCGTAAGGCTACAATAGCAGAACTTGTGGAAAACGCAGAATGGTTTATAGACCGTATGATAAGTATGGGTGTGACTACTGTAGAAGCAAAGAGTGGCTATGGGCTTGATTATGCTTCAGAAGCAAAGATGCTGGCTGCAATTGGGAGACTCGCCTCTAAAAAGAAGATTGAGGTGGTGCCGACTTTCTTGGGTGCTCACGCGGTGCCGGAAGAATACAAGGGCAAAACTTCCGAATATGTGGATCTAATCATCAATGAAATGCTTCCAAAATTCAGAAAAGCTGCAAAATTCTGTGATATCTTTACAGAAAAGAATGTATTTGAGATTGAGGATTCAAGAAGACTGATGAAAGCGGCAAAGGCAATGGGATACAAATTGAAATTCCATGCTGATGAGATTGTGCCTCTTGGTGGCGCTGAATTAGCTGCAGAATTAGGAGCAGTAAGTGCAGATCATCTCCTCCATATAAGTGATGAAGGCATCAAGAGTCTTGCAGAGAAAGGCACAGTCGCCACCTTGCTTCCTCTTACAGCCTTTGCTCTAAAAGAGAATTATGCTCCTGCAAGAAAGATGATCGACGATGGATGTGCAGTGGCTCTTGCTACTGACCTGAATCCGGGAAGCTGTTTCTCAGGATCCATTCCTTTGACCATAGCTCTTGCTTGCATCTACATGAACATGACCATTGAGGAAACCATAACTGCGCTCACTCTTAATGGAGCTGCCGCATGTGGTCTTTCAGATAAAAAGGGATCTATTGAGCCCGGTAAAGATGGCGATTTAGTTATCCTTGAATTCGATAATATCAATATGTTGCCTTACTATGTCGGAATGAATTGTGTGAAGACTACAATTGCCAAAGGTAAGGTTCTTTTTGAAGCTAAATAAACAATGGAAAAACTCACTGAATACGCGATTGGAAGCTCTCTGCTTACATACGATCTTATAGAAAAAATATTGAAAGACGGCGCGAAGCTTACACTTTCAGAAGAGGCAATTGAAAAAATTCAACATTGCCGAGACTTCCTTGACACAAAAACAGATGAAAACACTGTCCCAATATATGGAGTGACCACCGGTTTTGGATCTCTTTGCAACAGGCATATAGCTCCTTCTGACCTTGTCACCCTTCAGGAAAACCTAATAAAGAGTCACTCTTGCTCAGTTGGAACACCTGTAGACAAGACTGTAGTAAAATTGATGCTACTTTTGAAAGCCCATGCACTTTCAATGGGTTTCAGCGGAGTGCAAGTAGAGACTGTGCAAAGGATTCTTGATTTCTACAATAATGATGTGCTTCCAGTGGTATACGACCGCGGATCTCTTGGAGCTTCCGGTGATCTTGCTCCTCTTGCCAATCTTTTCCTCCCTTTGATAGGAGAGGGGTATGTATTGGTAGAGGGTAAAAAGACCAAAGGACGTGATGCACTTGACCGTTTTGGTTGGAAACCTATAAAACTAAAGTCAAAAGAGGGACTCGCACTTCTAAATGGTACTCAATTTATGAGTGCCAATGGAATAAAGGCACTTATCGATGGATGGCATCTCGTAAATTGTTTCGATATGTTCGGAGCAATGAGTCTTGAAGCATTTGATGGAAGAATCGAGCCATTCTGGGAATGCATCCAGCGTGTACGTCCACACAAAGGACAAATTGAAACCGGAGAAGTGTTCAGAAAGATACTTGCCGGAAGTGAGATTATTGCTCAAGAAAAAGAGCATGTGCAAGATCCCTATTCTTTCCGTTGCATCCCTCAAGTGCATGGAGCGGTAAAGGATGCCATGCGTCATGTCACAGAAGTGCTGCATATTGAAATCAATTCGGTGACCGACAATCCTACAGTTTTCCCTGATGAAGATTTGGTAGTGTCAGGAGGGAATTTCCACGGAGAGCCGCTTGCGCTTGTGTTTGACTACATGGGAGTGGCACTTCATGAACTTGGCAATATTTCGGAGCGAAGGGTAGCGCAATTGATATTTGGAAATCGTGGTCTTCCTGAATTTCTCGTTGCGAAACCGGGTCTCAACAGTGGCTTTATGATTCCACAGTATGCAGCAGCTTCTATGGTGAGCCAAAATAAGATGTATGCTTGGCCTGCAAGTTGCGATTCAATAGTCAGCAGCAACGGACAGGAAGACTTGGTTTCAATGGGTGCGAATGCCGCTACAAAACTTCACAAGATAGTATCTAACCTCCAATATATTGCAGGCATAGAGCTTATGAATGCGGCTCAAGGTATAGATTTCCGACGCCCTCTGAAATCATCGCCGATTATTGAGAAGATAATGCACGACTATCGTGAAGCTGTGCCTTTCGTAGAAGAAGACGTAGTGATGGAAGACTATATTGCGAAGACAATGGACTTCCTTGAGCATTATGATATTGTGATTGAATAAGAGAATTCCTTATGGCAAGAAAACCAAAATTTCTACCCCTTCTTGAAAATGTAGAGATTACTGCAATGGCTGCTGAAGGAAAAGCTTTGGCTCGGGTCAAGATGCGTCCCGAAGATGAATCTGCCATTGTAGTATTCATTCCATACGGCGCTCCCGGAGATATTGCAGATATCAAGATCGACCGTAAAAAACATTCATTTGCAGAAGGACATATTGAAAAAATTGTAGAGCCATCTCCGTTCCGAATCTCTCCGACTTGCCAACATTTCGGTATATGTGGTGGTTGCAAATGGCAGCATATCCCGTATCAGAAGCAACTCGAATGTAAACAGCAAACAGTCTATGATGCTCTGACCCGCATCGGGAAGATTGAAATTCCGGATATAACTCCAATTCTTGGAAGTAAGGAGATTTGGCGTTATCGCAATAAGATGGAGTATACCTTCTCTGATAAGAAATGGCGTACATGGGAAGATGTGAAAAGTGGCAAGGTATTCGATGACTCCCCTAATGCTCTTGGTTTTCACATTCCGGGTGCGTTTGACAAGGTGCTTCATATCGAAGAATGCCATCTTCAGTCAACACTTGGCGACAGAATACGCAATGGGCTATATGATTTCGCAGAAAAGAATAATCTTTCTTTCTATAATCTAAAGGAGAATAAAGGATTGTTGCGAAATCTGATGATCCGAATAGCATCTACCGGACAGTGTATGGTATGTCTGCAGTTTGGAGAAGATGATCCGGAGAAAATCAAGCTGGTGATGAATTATCTCAGGGAGAATTTCCCGGAAATTACATCCTTGCTTTATGTAGTCAATTTGAAACTTAACGACACTATATCAGATCAGAATATCATTGCTTTCTCCGGACCGGACTATATTGAAGAGGAGATGGAGGGACTTCGTTTTCGTGTGAATGCCAAGTCTTTCTATCAAACCAATTCTCTGCAAGCATACGAACTCTATAAAGTCGCTCGAAAGTTTGCCGGATTGGCACCTCGAGAAGAACTTTCAGATGCTGATGCGCAAAGATATGGCTATGCAGGATCGTCTGAAAAGCCACTTATATATGATTTGTACACAGGCACAGGCACTATTGCCAACTTTGTTGCCAGAGATGCCCGCAAGGTTGTAGGAATTGAGTATGTAGAGGCTGCTATAGATGATGCTAAACTCAATTCAGAATTCAATGGCTTAGACAATACTTTGTTCTATGCCGGAGATATGAAAGATATCCTTACCGATGATTTTGTCGCTACCCATGGAGTTCCGGATGTTATGATCATCGACCCCCCACGTGCCGGAATGCATGAGGACGTAGTAAAAGTTATATTGAAAGCAGCTCCTGAGACAATCGTCTATGTTAGCTGTAATCCTGCAACTCAAGCGAGAGACTTGGCATTGATGAACGATGAATATATAGTGACAGATATCCAACCGGTGGATATGTTTCCCCACACTCACCACGTTGAAAATGTGGTCAGAATGAAAAAGCGCTGATATACGAAAAGCACTCCTTCGGGGAGTGCTTTTTGTTTCAATTAGCCATCATTACATCAAAGTTCAAGTCTTTGATAGAGATACAAGTCCGTGCGAACTGACGGATCATTTCAATTGTAGTTTTGCGTGGTGATTTCATAGACTGCTGATTTGATGTTGATGACAAAATAGTAGTAGAACCGTTTGTCATAGGCAAGTAGTATTAATAATTACATTTACATAACGTAAGTTGAGCCTGACATATTGTGAAGATAATAAAAAATGAGTCAGAAGAAGCTAATTTTTCTTCTGACTCATTTTTATTCTGTTAGAGTTAAGTCGTTAGAGAGCTGTATTGATCATTTCGCTAAGCTCAGTTTCCGTCTTTCTTCCGCTCTCTCTCATCAGTTCCTGCCCTTCCTTAAAAAGGATGTAAGTAGGATATTCTTCAAGCTTATATTCTACTTTCAGTTTTCCGTAAGGGTCATCAGCTCTAACGATATTAGCTTTATCACCAAACTTTGATTTTACGTCGTCTGTGATGTATTTCACTTCCACTACATCCTGACCTCCGTGATGAAGGAATACCACGAGGGTAGGTTTAGATTCTTTAATTGCTTTATCAAATGTTTTCATAATATAATTTTATTTAAGTTTTGTAGTATAACATCGATAACCATATAAAGG
>CAMWQY010000083.1 GCA_947176355.1 uncultured Porphyromonadaceae bacterium | reverse complement strand
AAATTATATCAGAAGGATATCTCTACGTTGATAAGACTGAACTAATCTATGATCTTGTTGATTCAAGCAAATATGTTTTTCTCAGTCGTCCACGTAGGTTTGGTAAAAGCTTGTTGATGTCTACCCTTGAGGCCTACTTCAAGGGGGAAAAAGAGCTGTTCCAAGGACTGAAGATAGCTGATTTAGAATCTGAATGGAAATCCTATCCTGTATTCAGATTTGACTTAAGTCCGACAAGCTATATTGACTCATCACGCCTGACTGACAGAATCAAAGGATCCCTCAAAAGCATAGCATCTGATTATTCATTGACTCTTGATGGTCCAAATAATCCTGAGATATTTTCATCCATGATTATAGCAAACTTTGACGATGACATCATTCCATTGCTCTATCAGTCAGGTTATCTTACAATAAAGGGTGCTCTCCATTCAATGGATTTTGATGATTCATCCAAAGAATATATTCTCGGATTTCCAAACAGGGAGGTCAATAAGGCTTTTTGGGAATCCCTCTCAAAACGCTTCTTTAGGGGAGAACCCTCGAATCCTGGATCATCCGAAAATTCAAATAGAACAAACTTACTATTCTAATCCGGATCTGAATTTTGAGGGAAGAATACCATATTTCTCCTTAAATGTCGATGAAAAATATTTAGCTGAAGAAAAACCGGTGCGCATAGCAACTTCCGCAATGGGTATATCAGTTTCTTTAAGGAGGCGACAAGCAGCCTCAAGCCTGACATTTCTGATATATACTGATGGAGATAGACCAAAGACACTCTGCATTTTCCTATACAGATTTGTACGGTCCATGGCCAACAGTCCACTTAGCGAAGCCACGTTGAGCGTTTCATCATCAAGATGTTCGAATATGATGTCGTTCAATCGTTTCTTAAACTCTTCATCCGGAGAGGAAAAGTTAACTTCAGAAGGAGTCGGTTCTTCTTCTTTTACCTTGTTTACCAAATTGTCGTAATGATTTACTACTGATAAACTTTCAAATACATCATCTTCTACAGTCTCTCTTTCAGGCGTCAATATATCTAAGGCTAATTTCTTCTTTCTTTTATGACTCAGAAACACAATACAAAAAATTGAAAGTATCAAGATTGATCCTAATATCCACCATAATGAAAATAGTCTTGTCGCATCTGAAGATTCTTTAAGATTCTTTGATAATTTGTACGGAAAATCATATTTTACATAATCACTGTCATATACGTCATTAGGATTTAAAGAAGAATATCCCCCAGGATAAGCAACCTTCAGGACTCCACAAGAATCCAATGTCATTGACTGAGAAATAAATTCCTTCCCTTCTAATTGAAGACCATCAAGAATACCTATATTAATGATTTCAAACCGTTTTTCGGGAAGATATCTTAGCCTTGAAAGACTTGTAGTTGTAGAAAACCAAACATCACATATACTATCAGAGCCATCATGATTACAAGGAATACCAGCTATTACACCCTGCACATTAGTATGTGGAAGTCCATATTTTTCATCAATGACTCCAAGCAACCTATCTTTTTCATCTATCACAAAAAGCCCTTTCCTTGTAGCCAAAAATACGAAACCTGTTGCGATATCCTCCACACTTGAATTGACCGATCCATCTGCATACTTCAAACCATTTTTATAACACCTATCGGTAGGATAATATCCTGATTTAGGCAACCTTTCAGGGGTTTTATAATTTTTCACTAAAAAAAGACGTCTTGGATTCATATAGCAAAGACCATCATTGACAGTACCTATCCAGATACCACCGTTCTGATCCTGTAAAAAACAGCTGATCTCACCTTTTATTCCATCAAAACCATTGATTAGATTTCCATCATTATCTATAATAAAATCATTGACTATTTCATTTAAGTAGTTCATACTCCAACTCCCATCCAAAGGGTCGAGCACTGCTATCAATCCTTTGTCATTATTTCCCGGGATATAAAATGAAAGCCACAACTTTCCATTATGCCATCTGACACCTGAATTAATTAGTCTCCAATTCTCTTCCGTCAGAGGCGGTGACGCCATTAATTCTATAGTAGACGAATCAAGATTCTCAACACATACTTTTCCGTCACTATATAACAAATATATTTTCCCGTCTTTTACCGAGAGCTCAAACGGTACATCATTACATATCGAATCAAGGTTAAGATATCTCCGGTTTGTATCATTTTGCAGATGAGTAAGATTATTCTCCTGATCTATAACCCAGACATCGCCGGCATCATCAACATACAATCCTCTAATTTTTAAGCCACCGACCTGACTTATTACATCCATAGTAATATCTTCTCCAGACGACACATCAAAAACATTCACTCTTGATTTCTCATCATTTCGGGTAGAAGGAGTCTTTATCCATAATCTTCCTTCTTTATCTTGGGCAATAATTCGATTCTTTCCTATAGACTCAATTTCTAACCCTTTCTCATATTCTAAAGGTGATGATTTGAATGTAATTCCGTCAAAAAAAGTCAAGAAGCCCGGTGTAAGCACCGCAAGCCTTCCGTCAGAAAGAGAATACAGTCCTCTCACTCTGCTCTCCGGCAAACCATGTCGAATGTCGATTGAAATCATAGAATCGACATTGCAGACATTCTCTCCAGCCAGCATATTTACGGAGGCTATAAGCACTATCAGTAGGATGATGATTTGTCTCATTACGCACATAAATCGCCATTTCAATTCATTCAGGCAACTGCAAAATTACAAAAAAATACCTTATATGTTGCGTTATGAGGGTCAAAAATGTTGCAACATTCGAATTTTTATGAAAATCAACATTTTTCAACTATATTTGCAACCACTTCATCCATATATGAAAAAAACTCTTTTTAACTTTGCTTCCAAACTCTCATAATATTTTATGTTATCATGAAAATATCTAATAGAATTGGTGCTTATATGTTGCTTGCAGCTGCCACAACATCTCAAGCAGATAATCCAATATTATTTTTCGACCGCCCGGCTGACTTTTTCGAGGAGACATTCGTCATAGGCAATGGAACACAAGGTGGAATCATTTACGGCAATCCTTCAATAGAAAGAATATCCCTTAATGATATCACATTCTGGACCGGTGAACCTGATTCAGCCGTCTATTCTCCGGGAGCACACAAGTATATACCGGATATTCGAGACGCTCTGGAGGATGGAAACTATGAGCTCGCTGAAGAACTTCAACAAAAGATACAGGGACATTACTCTGCAAACTATCAGCCTATCGGCAATATCCTAATAGATTTTGCTGACAAACGTGAGACAAGAAATTACAACCGACGTCTTAACCTTGCGGATGCAACCGCTAAGGTTGCATATACAAAAGGAAGCAATGTAATAACGACTGAGTACCTCGCGTCAGCTCCCGACAGCGTAATCGCTATAAAGATATCCTCTTCACAACCCATTGACTTCAAAATTTCTTTTGAGTCGCCGATTAAGGATTGCCGCACACAATCATCGGCCAAAGGAATCATAGCTGAAGGGTATGCTGCCTACTTTTCACTACCTAAATATCTGAAAATACCTCAGGAACAAAAAATGCAATATGATCCAAACCGTGGCATAAAGTTTCGTACAAACATCCGGACAATAGCCCAAGGAGCCGATATAATGCCTGACGATAATGGTTCCTTAACGGTAAAGAACGCGACTGAGACTACTATAATTATTGCTATATCAACAAATTTCAATGGTCCGGGCTTGAATACTTCTACTGACGGGACGGATTTCCGTACTATAGCAAGCAGGAAGGCATCTCGCGCAGCGTCCAAGACTTTTGATCAGATAAGAAAAAATCATATTGCCGACTATTCCTCATTCTTCTCTCGAGTAAATATCGATCTCGGAAATTCAGAGCCTTCATTACGTGAACTGCCTACTGACATACGACTAAAAAACTATAGCGACAATAACGCTTATGATCCAGACTTGGAAGAACTATATTTCGATTATGGCCGCTATCTGCTGATCAGCTGTTCAAGAACGCCATGCGTTCCAGCCAACCTTCAAGGACTTTGGAATGAATATCTCCTTCCTCCATGGAGCTCAAATTATACCACCAACATAAATCTGGAAGAAAACTATTGGCCTGCCGAAGTAACGAATCTTAGCGAAATGCACATGCCGCTGCTTACCTTTATACGACAATTGCCCCGAACCGGAAAAGAAACAGCACGTGAATATTATGGAGTAAATCGCGGATGGTGTCTGGGACAGAACTCTGATATTTGGGCTATCACCAATCCTGTGGGACTCAACAGCGGAGCTCCACTGTGGGCTAACTGGAATATGGGAGGAGCATGGCTGGCTACTCATATCTGGGAGCATTTTCTATTCACTCGGGATAAGAATTTCCTAAGGGAATACTACCCTACTCTCAAAGGAGCTGCTGAGTTCTGTCTGGATTGGATGATCGAAGATAAGGACGGAAGACTCATAACATCGCCCTCTACATCTCCGGAGAATTATTTCATCTCTCCCAACGGAAAACCAATAGCCACTTCTGCAGGAGCTGTAGGAGAATTGGCGATTATCAGGCAGTGTCTGACCGACACCAAGAACGCTGCCAAAGTGCTTATGACTGACTCTGAATTTGTAGCGGAGATAGACTCGTCACTTACAAAAATTGCTCCGTATAAGATAGGAAGCGCAGGGCAACTTCAGGAATGGGCATGTGACTTCAAGGAGCAAGATCCTAAGCATAGGCATCAGGCACATCTTTATGGTCTTTATCCCGGACATCATATAACTTTGTCCGAAACTCCGGAACTCGCTAAAGCGGCTGCTAAAACATTAGAAATTAAAGGAGAAAACACTACCGGGTGGAGTGCAGCCTGGCGTGTAAACCTTTTAGCTCGCCTTGCCGATGCCCCAAAAGCTTATGTTATGTTGCGACGACTCTTGAAATATGTAACACCTGACAAATATAACGGTCCGGATAAAAGAAGAGGTGGAGGTACTTATCCGAATCTTCTTGACGCCCATACACCTTTTCAAATTGATGGAAACTTCGGAGGCTCAGCCGGTATTGCCGAGATACTGCTTCAATCGACACCTACTGACATTTCTTTACTTCCTGCGTTACCGGAGCAATGGAAAGACGGTAGTTTCTCGGGACTCCGCACACGATGTGGTGTGACCGTTGATGCAGAATGGCGTTCTGGTAAAGTCACGACTATTCGCTTATATCCCATTTCTGACGGAGATATTTTCGTGCACACCAACGGAAACACAATTCCATTGGAAATAAAGTGTGGAAAGATGATAACTCTTGACTTATAAATGCCTATATCAAACCCTATTCATTCAATATTATTTAATTTTTAACGTTCTTTTTTTAAGACACTTAAACTACTAACCTTTTAAAATGAGACTAACGCTTCTTCATCGGTTATCAATTTGTTTTGCTGTTGCGCTCTTGGCAAGCAATGCAATATTTGGCATAAAGACAATCCCTGAAAAGGCTTCTTTACCATATAATCCTTTTGGTAATCCGCTGATTCCGGATCTTTGCGCCGACCCAAGTATTATTGAGGTGGACGGCACGTTTTATTGCTATGTGACTACCGACGGATATGGTCAAGGCCTTGAGACTTCGGGACCTCCCGTAGTGTGGAAATCAAAAGATTTTGTTAACTGGAGTTTTGACGGAACATATTTCCCTCAAGCTGAAAAAGAAAAATACTGGGCTCCAAGCGCTCCGGTGAAATACAAAGGTAAATGGTATATATATCCAACAGTAAACGGATACATGTATCCGGCGACATCTGACTCTCCTGACGGACCATTCTCACTCGCAAAAGGCAATGACTTCACTTTGAAAAACAGACTTTGGGAAAAAGACAGTGTCTGTGCAATTGATGCCGAAGCATTCATCGACGACAATGGTGAAAGATACGTCATCTGGGGTTTACGCAATTTCGCGCGAATGAAAGATGATATGGTGACTATTGACTCTATTACTTCGGTCGAGACCAGAAAGAAGTCTTATACCGAAGGTCCTATATTTTTCAAACGAAACGGCATATACTATTATCTATATACGATAATGGCTCTTGAAAAATATGAATACTATTATCAGATGAGCCACGAATCTCCTCTCGGACCATATATTACACCCAAACAGGACATAGTATGCACCACGGATGCGGATGCGGGAGTATTCGGTCCGGGACACGGTTGTGTTTTCAATCCGGTTGGCACTGACGACTATTATCTTGTATTCCTCGAATTCAGCAGAAACAGTACTGACAGACAGATATATGCAGGAAAACTTGAATTCAACGAAGACGGAACTATAAAACCGATGAAAATGTCGCTCAACGGCATTGGCGCACTACGACCGGTAAAAATAAAAGATAAGATCTCGCCTGTCAGAATCACAGCATCATCGGAGGCATCACCTCATGATGTCCCTTATAAGCTTGACAACAGATGCCGTCGTACAGAATACTTCGTCGCAGGATTCGCAGCCGATGAATCAAACGGCTCGAGATGGATGGCTGATTCCTTGGATTCTGAAAAATGGCTCTGCCTTGACTTAGGAGAGCCAAAGCTTATTGGAGAGAGTGAGATATTTTTTGTCCGCCCTACTGCTGGGCATACTTACAAGGTGGAAGGCTCCAACGATGGCGAAACATGGGTGCTGTGCGGTGGTAGTGATGAAAAAAGAATGATGTCGCCCAGAAGAGACACAATCAACGAAACTTTCAGATACCTTCGGGTGAAGGTCACCGACGGTGTGCCAGGAGTATGGGAATGGAATCTTACAAAACCTGAGACTAACATTTTCGAAGGAGCTTCTTGGATAGCTATGGAAAAAGACTCTACCATACTTTTTCCACATATTCATCTTCTAAAGGCTAACGCCGATGAGGCGAAATCCCTTAAAGAATATGCTCTTCCGGTTTTTAAGAAATCCGTAAACATCAACGGAAAGAAATTGAAACGGGCCACTGCAAATATTTGTGGACTCGGGCAATACGAACTATTTATCAATGGGGAAAAAGTAGGAGAACATTTCCTAAGCCCAGGATGGACCAAATATGACCGTTCGCTCATGTACAACACCATTGACGTCACGGAACTACTAAAAGGTAAGAAAAAAGCTGACTTAAAGGTAATGCTTGGCAATGGTACGTATAATATTCCGGTAAAAGGTTATCATAAAATGGCGGGATCTTGTGGCGCTCCCAAAATGATATTGGCTCTCGACATTGAATACACTGACGGAACTAAAGAGCGGATAGTCAGCGATAAGTACTGGACAGTGGAAGAAAGTCCAATTAGATTCTCAAGCATATACGCCGGAGAATGGATGGATGCCGGATTTAAGGGGGAGATTAAAAATGCTGTAGTCACAACTCCTGCTTTTGATGTCCCACTTGTGGCTCAGCCTGAACACACCCTGATTAAAACAGCTTGTGAATATCCGTCTGTCAAAGTCGATAGCATTACGTATGATTTCGGAAAGAACAGCTCGGGAATCGTAAGAATAAGAGTAAAAGGAGAAAAAGGGAAGAGCATCACATTGCATCCGGGAGAGATAATGAAAAATGGGAATGTCTCTCAACGTAGCCAGCCGGGATATCAATGGAAATATACCCTTTCCGGTGATCCTAATGGTGAGACATGGCAACCACAATTCACATACGCCGGATTCCGCTTTGTGGAAGTAATACCGGACGAAGGTGTGGAACTGCTTGAACTTACCGGACTTCACACATCTACCGATGTTGAGGAGGCAGGCTCATTCGAATGCTCTGACACTCTTTTCAACAATATACACTCCCTCATTGACCAAGCTATCAGAAGCAATATGGTGAGCATTACTACTGACTGCCCCACCCGAGAAAAACTCGGATGGCAAGAGCAGAATCACCTTATGGCGCATTCCATTATGTACCGCTATGATGTCAGAGAACTTTTTAATAAGATTGTCAATGATCTCGCAGAATCACAACATTCTGACGGAGCTATTCCGACAATAGCTCCTGAATACACCGTATTTGATAAAGGTAGTGGGTTCGAAGACACCCCTGAGTGGGGAGCTTCGTTTATTTTGCTCCCTTGGTACATCTACAGGTGGTATGGAGATGATTCAGCAATGAAAAAGCATTACGACAACATGAAGCTTTATATATCCTATCTTGGGTCAAGATCAAAAGATCACATCCTCGATTACGGACTCGGCGATTGGTTTGACATTGGCCCGGCAAAGCCGGGTAAAGCTCAGCTCACGAGTGTTGCGCTGTCAGCAACTGCCATGTACTATTATGAGCTTCTAACTATGAATAAAATTGCTTCCATACTTGGAAAAGATTCAGATGCAAAGGAGTTTGCAGTGCTTGCAGAAGAGGTGGCAGAGGCGTTTGACAATAAATTCACAACATATTCTGAAAAAGTATTTGAAAACGGAAGCCAGACCGGTCTCTCAATGGCGCTCTATACAGGGCTTGCAGAAAAAGGAGGAGTCGCCAAGAAAACCTACGAAGCACTGATATCCGACATTCAAAATAGAGGTTACTCTCTAACTTCCGGAGATATAGGATACAGATATCTCGTCAGGGCTCTTGCTGACAATGGTGGTGATGAAATTCTTTATAAAATGAACCATAACGATTCTCTTCCAAGTTATGCATATCAGTTGAAAAAAGGCGCGACTGCTTTGACTGAAAGCTGGCAGGCATACGATGATGTATCAAACAATCACCTTATGCTCGGACATCTGATGGAATGGCTATATGGCGGCATAGGAGGAATTCGCCAGGCAGAAGGATCAATCGGATGGGACAAAATAGTGATAGATCCGAAGATGGTAGGAGATCTGACATGGGCAAATACTTCTTTAATGACCCCTCACGGCAAAGTTGAGTGTAAGTGGGAAAGGAGCGATGACAATAAAAAATGGCTTCTCAAAATTACGATTCCCCAAAATACCACTGCACAAGTACACTTGCCAAACGGAGAAATAAAGAATATAGAGTCCGGTTCTTACAAGTTTCGACAATAGATAAAAAACATCACACTATTCCGGATTTTTCAGAATTTTTCATTAAATTTGCAAGGAACATTAATAAAGAATTATGAGACCGATGAGAAAAGCTTCGCGGCAGAAGGATGCCGCATGGGCATTGGAAGTTTTCGATAAAGCCCCTTACGTGACGGTAAGCATGACGCGTCCGGACGGTACGCCATACGGACTTCCTCTCTCGCTCGTCAGAAGCGATGAAAAGACATTCTACTTTCATTGTGCCGGCGAAGGCGAGAAGATCGACTGTATCAAGAAGCACCCGATTGTCAGTCTTTCAGCCGTAAGCAAGTGTACGCCAAAATACGAAGAGGAGAAAAATAACTTTACCGAATATTTCAATTCAGCGATTGCCTTAGGTAAAGCTGAATTCGTAGAAGACAGCGATGAAAAAATCCTCGCTCTAAGACTTCTATGCGAAAGATTTCTTCCCAATTACATGGATCATTTCGACGAGGCGATCTCAAGAAGCCTCGACCGCACCACAATCGTAAAAATCACACTTACTGAGCCTCCGGTAGGCAAAGCCAAACC
>CAMWQY010000082.1 GCA_947176355.1 uncultured Porphyromonadaceae bacterium | reverse complement strand
CAGGTTCGATCTTCTCCCTCATATTATAATATTGATCCTTGATCTCTACAGAACAGCTACCCGGATGCTCCATATTGGTCTTTCGGCAGAGATGCTCTATCTCACGTTTGCGGCTCTCAAAGCGAGCGCGGTCATGGTCGCGGATTATGTATGTAAGCACTGTCTCTTCGACGCTTCCTTCAATACCAATAAGGTGATAGAAACCTTCATATCCTTCGGTATGCTCCGGAGTTTCCCAGCGTGGAAGCATCTGTATGAATTGGTTTGCCACACGTATAGAATTGACCATTTTATGCTTTGCAGTTCCGGGATGCACGTTACGGCCCTTTATGGTCACTTTAGCAGAAGCTGCGTTGAAGTTTTCGTATTCAAGTTCTCCTACGGCGCCGCCGTCCATAGTATAAGCAAAGTCGCATCCAAAACGCTCTACATCAAACTTATGGGCTCCTTTCCCGATTTCTTCGTCAGGATTAAAAGCAATCCTGATTTTGCCATGCTTAACATCAGGATTCGCCTGAAGACGAGCCACAGCTGTAAGAATTTCCGCGATTCCAGCCTTATCATCGGCACCAAGCAGAGTAGTGCCATCCGTCACGATAAGATCTTGTCCGATATAGTTAAGCAACTCAGGAAATTCGTCGGGACTAAGATATATGCGGAGTTTCTCGTTGAGTGTGATGGCAGTTCCATCATAGTTCTCTACTATTCTTGCATTGACGTGTCGTCCGCTCATATCGGGAGCAGTGTCCATGTGAGCTATGAAACCTACAGTAGGGATTTGGCGGTCAGTGTTGGCGGGGAGAGTAGCCATAAGGTAACCGTTGTCGTCAAGAGTAATGTCTTCAAGCCCCATTTCTTCCACTAAGGTCTTAAGATGGCGAGCAAACGTCATCTGCCCCGGAGTAGAGGGGGTGAGGTTGGTCTCTTCGTCGCTTTGGGTATCGAATTTTATAAATTCTAAAAATCTATCGGTTACTGTCATGGTGTAGAAATTGATTAGCGGTTTTAATTTGCGCGCAAAGTTACAAAATTTATGCGAATATTCCAAATTATCGGGTTAAGTAATACCAAAAAATGTCATAATGACAAAATCAGTATAAATAATCCCATTAAAAATTTGTCACATTAGGATTATTTTTCTAATTTTGTGGCATGTTTTCCAGATAGCTCGAACGTAAGATAACGGAATTATGAATTTAATGAAAATGGCTGCTGCGGCAGTGATGATGACGTTAGGAATTGCATCTTATGCTGCCCCTAATGAGAGTCAGAGACAAGAATCAGAGGACCATCTGATATCTTTGGACCTTGATGCCAGGTTGGACTGGCAACTATTAGACAAAGATAGCAAATTCGATAGATCTCAGACGGGTTTTATCGGTAAATATATAGCCCTTAAAGCTCATGGAGAGCTGATGGATGGACTGACCTATACATGGAGACAAAGGTTTTCGCGAACTCCAAAGGATAATACATTTTGGGATCAAACAGATATTCTTGATGTCAATTATAAGTATGATAAGTTTGATTTTGGAGCAGGAAAGCAGATAGTCTTGATCGGAGGCTATGAATACGATCGCGCGCCTATCAATCTGATGTGTCCAAACTTGTTTATCTGCAATGTGGCATGTTATCAATTCGGAGTGTCAGCCGGCTACCAATTGACACCTAACGACAATCTTGCTTTTCAGATATCACAAAGCATATTCGCTACGCCAGCCGACAGAAACTTATATTCCTATAATCTTATGTGGAGGGGTGGTCACGATCTTACAGAAAGATTGCGTTTGGAAACCATCTGGTCGGTGAATGAAGTGGAATTTCTTAAAGGCAAATATTGTAATTACGTTGCCCTCGGCAATAAATTGCTAATAGACGATAAGTATGAAGTTATTGTTGACCTTATGACCCGCACTTATCCCGACAACCGGGCTTTCAAGAACAATACATTTATGGGGGAATTTGTCTGGAACATTTCGCCTAAATGGAAGTTGACTGCAAAAGCGTCTTACGATTGCAATAGAGGCATTAATAAGACAGATAAGACAGAAGTGGCGAGAGGAACACAACTGGTGATAGCAGGAGCAGTAGGCGAGTGGTATCCGATTAATAACAAAAGGCATCTCCTTAAAGTGCATGCTGCCGCTTTTGGATCGTTTGGCGAAAATCATAATGCAGCTGATCTTATGCAGAAAAACACCATATATGCATCCATCGGACTCACTTGGCACATGAATCTGCTTAATTTTAAATGATTCAGTTTTTAACTGAATCATTTAAAGGGATAAAGGGATAAAGGGTTAAAGGGTTAAAGGGTTAAAGGGTAAAGGGGTAAATGGTTAGAAATATCAAATAGAATGAACGTTTAATAAACTGACTACATCATGGACACTACTAATATCACAAATGAATCAGAAGCAGAACCGTCAGCTTCTTCAGAGAAAAAGCGAAAGTCAGGTAAAAAAACATATCTGACAGGGATTGTCTGCCTGATGTGGATATTTGTAATATTTGGAGCCATCGCATATAAGATGGGATTGGCTCCTATGATGAAGACAATGATGGCTACTGCTCATGATCTTCTTTTGAACACATGCTTCTTCCTTATGGCTGTATGTGTGCTTACGGGAGCTCTTGGTAGAATACTGGTGGAATTTGGAGTCGTAGGGATGCTTCAAAAAATACTTCAGCCCATCATGAAGCCCATTTTTAATCTTCCGGGAGTAGCTTCTCTGGGAGGGGTGATGACATTCCTTTCAGATAATCCTGCTATTATAACTCTTTCTAAAGATAAGGAATTTGCAAGATACTTCAAGAGATATCAATTTATTTCATTGACCAATTTCGGTACAGCCTTTGGAATGGGATTGCTCGTGATCATATATATGGTCAGTCTGGGTTACACCGTGGAGCCACTAATAGGATTTGTAGGGGCAATAGTAGGTTGTGTCGTTTCTACCCGATGTATGCAGAGTTTCATACTCCGTTCTCACCCTGATTATAGAGATATGGCTGCCGTAGATGAAGTATACGAGGAAATCAAAAAGACAGAAGAAGAAGGAAAAAATAAAGAAGAATCACTCTTCACAAGAATACTGAATGCCGTTCTTGATGGCGGAAAGGGTGGAGTTGAAGTGGGCCTTGCCATCATTCCGGGTGTCCTTGTGATTTCCACACTCGTCATGATGTTGACATTTGGAGCAGGTCCAAATGGATATGACGGAAGTGCATATCAAGGAGTGGAACTTCTTCCAAAGCTTGTAGGCAAAATTAACGTGTTGTTCGAATGGCTTTTTGGTTTTCATGATCCTCATCTTATTGGATTTCCTATTACGGCTCTTGGAGCTGTAGGGGCAGCTCTTGGGCTTCTTCCTAAGTTCATGGCTGAAGGATGGGTAGATCCAAATGCAATCTGTGTGTTTACTGCGATAGGTATGTGCTGGAGTGGATATTTGAGCACTCACACAGCCATGCTTGATTCACTCGGCTATAGGAATCTTACGTCAAAGGCAATTTTAGCTCATACCATTGGAGGACTTGTAGCGGCAGTCGTAGCCCATGTAATAGCAATGTTGGTGCTTTGAGGCGTCCAAAAAAATAACTTTTAAGTCCGCTATTGTAAGATAGCGGATTTTTTTGTAATTTTGTGTCGGCGTTGGACTGTTTTTCCAATAGCTTCCGGAAATATCCGGAAATTGAATCACCTTTGATGATCAAAAAAATATGAGAACGGAAAAAGAACTTGATGGTGTTACCCTATTGGGCAACCAAGGGACTAAGTATCCCACTGATTATTCTCCACAACTTTTGGAGACTTTTGAAAACAAGCATCCTGAAAATGAATATGTGGTGCGACTTGATTGTCCGGAATTCACTACGCTCTGCCCCAAGACAGGACAGCCCGATTTCGGACATATAAAAATATCATACATTCCGAGGACGCGAATGATAGAGAGCAAAAGTCTGAAGCTTTATCTCTTTTCTTTTCGTAATCATGGAGATTTTCATGAAGACTGCGTCAACATCATCATGAAGGACCTCCGCGATTTGATGGATCCAAGATATATTGAGGTAAAAGGTCTTTTTATGCCGAGAGGAGGCATTTCCATTCATCCATTTGCCAACTGGGGAGATGCTGAGCATGAGGAGATGGCAAGACAAAGAAGAATATCCCAACTCGAGTTCTGATATGAAAGATTCAGTTATTGTACTCAGTGGAGGAATGGACTCCACAACTCTTTTGCACGACAAAAAGGATCAGATTGCACTCGCAGTGACATTTGATTACGGGTCCAAGCATAATGCGAGAGAGATAGAATGTGCCGTCAAGAATTGTGAGATTCTCGGAATCGAACATATTGTGATTCCATTAGATTTTATGGGCAAATACTTCAAGTCGTCTCTTCTGATCGGAGGGGAAGATATTCCGGAAGGTCACTATGCCGATGAGAATATGAAATCTACGGTAGTGCCGTTTCGTAATGGCATAATGCTTTCCATCGCAGCAGGCATGGCAGAAAGCAGGGGCTTGAAGAAGGTGATGCTCGCAAATCATGGTGGCGATCACGCCATATATCCGGATTGCCGTCCCGGTTTTATTTCTGCTATGAGTGAGGCTATCAAGCAAGGTACATACGACGGAATTGTCATAGATGCGCCATATACCAATATCACTAAGAGCGACATTGCAAGAATTGGAAAAAGAATAGGAGTTGATTACAATCTGACCTATTCTTGCTATAAGGGGGGTGAGAAGCATTGTGGCAAATGCGGGACATGCGTAGAGCGTATTGAGGCGCTGCGAGAAGCAGGGATTGAAGTTAACGATTAATTATAAACGATTAACTATCAACTACCAACTATCAATGATTAACGATCAACGATTAACGATTAAGTAATGTATTACGTTAAGAAGAGACTTGAGATATCCGCCGCTCACATGCTTTCATTGCCATATAAAAGCAAGTGCACGAGCATTCATGGTCATAATTGGGTGATTACGGTGGAGTGTAGGGCAAAAGAACTCAATGAGTCAGGGATGGTAGTGGATTTCACTAAAATAAAGGAATTGGTAGCCGGGACGCTTGACCATGCCATTCTTAATGAAGTCTTGCCATTTAATCCTACCGCAGAAAATATAGCAAGGTGGATAGTGGATTCCATTCCGGAATGCTATAGGTGTGAGGTCCAGGAATCCGAAGGGAATACGGCAGCATACGAGGAAGATTAAAATGAGAAAGATCAACGAGATATTTTACTCTCTCCAAGGAGAAGGACATCATACCGGATACCCGTCTGTATTCATACGATTTTCGGGCTGTAATCTACAGTGTCCATTCTGTGATACGCGTCATAATGACGGAGTCGGAATGACTGATACTGATATCATTCAAGCGGTAAAACTTTATAAAGCAGATTGGGTAGTTCTCACCGGAGGAGAACCATCCATGTGGATAGATGCTGAATTTATACGTCTTCTTCATCAAGCAACCGGAAAAAAGATTGCGATTGAGACCAACGGCACGCATACTATTCCGGATGGAATTGACTGGGTTACTGTCTCTCCTAAAATAGGAATCGAAGATATGATAGGAAACCCTGAAATTAAGGTTGAGCGAGCAGATGAGGTTAAGGTGGTCGACGTAGGTCAGGATCTTGATATCTATTTCGATCTTCCTTGTATAAGAGAAAAGACACTAATGTATCTTCAGCCATGCTATGTAGCTGATAAGAAAACGAGAGAGTCAAACACTATGCGCACAGTGAGAAGAGTACTTCAGGATCCTCGATGGACATTAAGCCTTCAGATACATAGGTATCTTGGCATACCTTGAATCACTACAGTATAGTAAAACCCTGATGCACTGCAAGAGGAAATGTATTCACCTGATGAGTAATCCATCCCAGTTTTGATGGATGTAAAAAATCTTTAGCAGGATTGTCTCCGACATAATGAAATTCTTTGGCTCCGGCAAATTTCTTCATTACTGATAAGAAATTGTCGGGGTCATATTTGTCATGCCCGATTTCTTCGGAAATGTAAATGTCTGAGTTGGCAAAAAAAGAGTAAAGTCCGGCTGCTTTAATCTTATTGCGTTGAGTTAAGCTGCGACCATCCGTAATCAAGGCAGTCTTAATATCCTTTTGCTTTAGAATAGTGAGAGCATTTTCCACTGAAGGAGATAGATGATAGATTGCAGGATCCGGTGTGTGACTCCTTAACTCCGACACTATCTCTTTCATATCGACTGACTCTCTAAGTCCAAATTCTTCCAATAAGGATTCAAGGGCAGAATAATGATTTCTATGGGTGAGCAGAGCCAACTCCATAGCTGACACTATACGTTGATTTGGCAATTCAGGGTATTTATCACAAATAAATGCTGCCGTATGATATATACCACTTTTTAAGAAGAGCACCTCAGGAATGAGCGTATCATCAAGATCAAAAGCTACAACCTTAGTCATTTGGCTATTCGGATGATGCGTGCTCCTTGAATGCGCTTGACATTTCTCTTGATATAGTTTTCAAAAGGAAGTTCCTCAAGAGTTACAGAATCTTTAGATGGAGACATTTGCACGATTAAAAGTCTATCACCATCAAAAGTTAGAATGCCCATTTCTCGACTGTCAAGGTTGAAGTCGGGAGTCAGAAGAAAGAAAATGTCGCCTTCTTTAGCTTGCGCCTTAAAGCGCTTGGGATTCATCAAGTCACCATTTGAAATATAAGGGATCTGATGATTGCGAAATCCCATTTCAAGCATTTTAAGCTTATCTAAGTTTTCCTGTTTGGCAAAAGCTTTAAAAGCGTCTTTATTATGAGAAATATAATCTATAGATTTCTCTTTTTTCCTTGCTGCAATCCCTTCGAGATTAAAAGTGACGTCGGTAACGTTGCCACGGAAAATATTGTCGGATATCCAATCAGAAGGATAAAGAAATCTTGAGACGAAGTCTGTAGCCTCACCGCGTTTAAACATTACGTTTTCATATTTGACGGCAAAATCGCGCCAGTTTGGTGCAGATGAAGTTTCGTATGCTTCAGCAAGAGCCAAGCATGTCGATATTAAGCTGAGAGGGGTGAAGGAATGGACATCAATTGAAAACACTAATGTGTCTGCATCCAGGATTTGTTGTCGTAAAGCAGATGGAGATCCCACAAGCTTTTTAGCGAAGAAAGCCACTCTATTTTCCTGTGGCATATCTTTGAGTTCCGGACTGTTGAATAAAGAATTTATCAAGGTTGTGTCTTGCTCACAATGAAACACAACGCTATCGTAGGCATTGGCGAAAAGAGTTACAAAGGAGAGCAAGAATATTGAAATAAAAAACCTGTAAAGTTTCATGTTTATCGTAGTTTATGAATGTCAATACAAAATTATGAAAAAAAACTGAAAAATTCAAGTTTTTCAGTGTGAAACTTATGGTCTATTTTTATAGTGATATATAAAGCCGGAAACGAAATATTCGCTTCCGGCTTACGTAATATGCTATTTTTAGTGTTATTTGGGCAGATGGAATACTGTTGAGATTTCCGTCATCTGAGCGTCTGACATTCCTTCTGGCACAAAACCCATGTTGCAAGCGCACATGAAGATATTGGCACTCTTATTAAGCACGTCGATCTGGTCGAAAGCTGACATTATGTCGGTGTCGACAGCGAATACGCCATGCTTTTCCCACATCACTACGTCATAATCGTCATCGATAGCCTTAATCGTTGCTTCAGCGAGATCATTTGAAGAAGGAAGCATGTAAGGCACGATACCAAGTCCACGAGGTGCAAAGGCTTTAGTCTCAGGAATCATCGACCAAAGAATCTTTGTGAGCACATCTTTCTTGAGATATTCTGGGTTATGAGTCATTGCCACAAGCTCAATTGGATGAGTGTGGAGACTTGCCTTGTAGTTTGAACCCTTACCGATCAAGTAATTATGCACTGCAAGGTGTGATGGAAGTTCAGAAGTGGGCTTGACAGGTTTGTCTGCAACAATCTCATAGCTTGCGCAATCGTCGCAAATACGAATGATAGAACCATTGTCCATTGGCCAGCGAGCGAGGTCGCGCATGCGCATCTGAGTGCCCTTGCAGTAGAACCAGCATCCTTTAAGATGAGGAAGTGTAAATCCGATTGGGAATGGGCCTTCGATAGCAGGCATAGCCTTGATTTCATCGGTAATATGTTCGGTCACATTTACAGTGATGTTACCGCCGTTGCGTTCTGCCCAGCCTTTTTGCCAAAGGTATCCGGCTGCTTCAGCCACTTGATTCACCTGATGAGCTAATCCCGGATTATTATCTAAAACTGATGACATATTTCGATTTTTTTTATAAAGTTTAAAAATTTAATAGATCAGATGAGTTGAGGGAGAAAGCAAGAGATCACGAGGACAATGATTCCGACTACAAGCACACCAATTGTCTTTGATGAGCAACCCTTCCATTCCTTTAGAATTATTCCCCAAAGGTTGGAGAATACTACATTGAGAGCCATCAAAATACAGAAAGAAAGAGTCATGAGAGTCGGGGAGTCAATAAGGTAACCTTTGCCTATAGAGAGTCCGAAGAATTGACTATACCACAAAGCACCTGCAAGAATACAGAAAAGTACATTGTTGATAAGTACTTCTTTTTTAGAATAGTCACTCCAAGTGTGATTTTTCTGATTCTGATACAAGCAATAAGCGGCATTTATCACGAATCCACCAAGAGTAACGAGGAATGTAGCCGGCAATGTCTTGTAGTTGTCAGGAGTAAGGTCTCCGAAATTAATATCTGCACCAAAGGCAAGGCCTACGTTGAAACATCCGCTCATGAAGCCACAGAGAAGAGCAATCAAAATTCCTTTAGGGAAATTGAAGTCTTTGACAGCAGCTTTCTTTTCTTCTTCACTAAGAGAATTAGCTTTCATCGCACCTGCCACCCCAATGATAGCGATACCTATAAGTGTAACGATTACACCAATAATGACGGAGAATGTCAGCTGAGAAAGCGGGTCGTTTTCCGGAAAGAATATTTGAAGAAGTACAGGGCCCATGATTGTGCCGAGACCGGCGCATGTGCCGAGAGCAATGGACTGGCCGAGTGCTACTCCGAGATATCTCATTGAAAGTCCGAAAGTCAGTCCTCCTACTCCCCATAACATACCAAATAGGATAGTCATCCAAAGGCTGAAAGGTGAAGTTGATGATAGGAGTTCACAAAGAGTATGCCCTTCGGGGACCGCGAGCATGGCGCCAAGGAATGGAAGAAGCAAGAAAGCAAATATAGCTTGCACCATCCAGTATGACTCCCAGCTCCAGTTCTTGATTTTGTTGATGGGCACATAGCAACTCGACTGGAAGAAAGACCCAATTGCTATGATTAATAATCCGAGAAAAATCATTGTTTGTATATAAAATGCTTATATATCATAGGATATGAAGAACCCTTCATATCCTATGATATATGTGTTTTAGAAAGTGATTAGCGCTTAGAAGTTACGTCTTCCTCGTATTTTTCGATTTCTTTGATGTATGTCTCGCCAACCGGAACATTATTCTTGAGGCAGAACATGTCGTATACTGCATTCCAAGGCAGATTCTTGCATTCTTCAAGGAGCGCGAGACGCTGGAAGTATTTGCCTTCGAGTTCATAGTTGCGGAGAGTGGTGACGGGCTCAAGAAGAGCGCGGAGCATACACTTCTGAGCAGCACGGCTACCGATTACGT
>CAMWQY010000081.1 GCA_947176355.1 uncultured Porphyromonadaceae bacterium | reverse complement strand
GAGCAGCCTACCCCCCGGCAATGGACGAGCAGCCCTTAGCTGCCGGTGTATTTGGCCTTGCAACCCATAGGATGTGCGGCATGCCATGTCACCACGGCATCCGGTGGGCTCTTACCCCGCCTTTTCACCCTTACCTTTAGGCCCGTAGACCATCAGGCGGTAGTTTTCTGTCACATTTTCCCCGACGTCGCCGCCGGCTTGACGTTGCCAAGTATGGTGCTCTGTGTTGCCCGGACTTTCCTCTTCATGCGCCCGGCATGAAGCGACAGACCTCCTTTCTGCACAAATATTATTACATTGGTGTGAGCTGAATAGTTCGATTGCTCAACTTCCTTTTTTGCTTTTGTCGACATATCGGGCTATCATGGCTACCATTTCTTCCGGATCGAGCAGTGACGCGTCGATAGTCAGATGATAATTGTCGGCTGTGCCCCATTTCCTACCGGTGAAATAGTTGTAATACCCTTCGCGATCACTGTCAGCCCTCCTGATTTTATTAATGGCATCCTGGACATCAGTAGCTTCGCCTCTGCTGATGAGGTTGGCGGCTCTCCATTCCTTTGGAGCATGTATGAATACGCTGACAAGACCGGGATGTTCGCGCATGATATAGTCGGCAGTGCGCCCTACAATCACACAGCTCCCTTCGTTGCAAATCTGACGAATTACGTTAGTCTGCGCTTCATATAGCGACTCCCTGCTGAGCGGGGAAGTGGCATACATGTCCATCACTCCATATTTGCCAAGCAGCATGCTCCGGAAAGGAGATGGCTTTTTCTCATCTGCACGGTGGAGTATATCCGGATCATATCCATATTTAGCCGACACCTTATTGATAATCTCCTTGTCGTAGTAGGGAAGACCGAGCGCTTCAGCCAGGGCGCGTCCCGTCTTTCTGCCGGTGCCGCCATATTGTCTTCCTATTACTATTATTTTATTTTCTGATTTATCCACAGCACTTGGATTTTTAGTGAAAATCTTATAAAAGTAAAACATTTTTCAGACGAATTTGGATAGAAAAATAATTTTTTTTGAAGAAAACCTATTTATTTCAGATATTTTGTGTAAATTTGCGCTTTGATATTTCTTTTGTTCGTTGCCGGGTGGCATCGGCAGATAGGATTAATCAGAAAAATTATGAGTGAAACATTGAAAAATCTGATCGGGGATAATGATGGGATGGCTACATACGACTATATAGTCAACAATGTGGATACTTGCATTGATTCTATGCCGGAGCTTGTCGAAAATCTTCGTCGAGCAGACATATCAGGGCAATTCCTCGCCTCTACGGCTCGATTCCTTTGCGCAGTAGACCGCGATAAATTTGCCGGTTGGATCTCACCTTTGGTTGAGGGAGCTATTGAGAAAGACCGCGAACGCCGATACATCGGATCATTGCTTCAGGCAATTTGGGGTGCCGATTATATGGAGAGAGCAGACGAGCTTAAGGCTTCAGACGACACGTTCAGAAGGGTATATAAACGCATCTATCCCGGAGAAGGACTGTAAATGATTTACAAATTAATGAAAAGAAAGACAATAATATCCATAGCCTCAATCGGTGTAGTGGCAATGATAGCGACAGCCGCTTTTGCCACACGCGGAAGCGTCACGGGAGGCCAGGAACCACAAACTAAAGAAATGAGCACAACAGCACCGCAAAGCGAAATACCGGCAGGACCCACACTCGATGTGGCTACCACTGCCGGGAATATAAAGATTCGTCTTTACGACGATACTCCTCTGCATCGCGACAACTTCCTTAAACTTGCCAAGGAAGGATATTATGACGGAGTGCTTTTCCACAGAGTGATCAATGATTTTATGGTGCAGACCGGCGATCCTGAATCAAAAGATGCCCAACCGGGTGCCATGCTGGGTTCAGGAGGACCCGGCTATACCATTCCGGCTGAAATAGTTTACCCGAAGCATTATCACAAATATGGAGCTTTGGCTGCAGCACGCACGGGCGACGAGATGAACCCTGAAAGAAAGAGTTCCGGAAGTCAGTTCTATATCGTGACCGGTAAGAAGTATCTTCCCCAGCAGTTGTCGAGAATGGAAGAAATGTCTGTTCAGAAGCAGCTCCAATCTTATTTTATGGAACTGCAGCGACAAAATATGGACACCATACGTCAGCTTCGCCTTGCAAAAGACTCTGTAGGCCTTGAGAATCTCCGTCAAGAGCTTATCAAACAGACTGAAGCAAATGTGAAGCCTGTCACTATGACTGAAGAACAGGTGCGTGACTACTCCACAATCGGAGGCACTCCTCATCTTGACGGGCAATACACCGTATTCGGCGAAGTGCTCGAAGGAATGGATGTAGTGGAGAAAATCCAGAAAGCGGAGACCGACGGACGTGACCGCCCTGTAGAAGACATCCGTATCATTTCAATAAAAGTAGAAGAATAAATATCAACATAACCTCATCGTGCCATGACTGACGAAGTAAAGAATGTTTCAGAAGTGGAACTTCCTGAACCCACCACCGGAGTTGAGCCTGCCGGCGTAGAGACTCCTGAATTAGCAGAAGAAGAGCGTTCACCCCGCTTTTCAGAAATGTCAAAGAGTGAACTTATCGAAGCTCTTCGCTCCATAGTAGAAGAAGAAAGAGCTACTGAGCATCATGAAGCTCAGGCGATCAAAGGCGCCTATTTTGCTCTTCGCAACAAAGAAACGATTGCTGAACTCGAGAAGCACATTGCTGAAGGGGGCAAACCTGAAGAGTTTGTTTCTGTTCCTGATGAAGGAGAAGCTGAAATGCGCGACCTTTTTGCCCGCTTCCGCGACATACGTGCAGCATGGCTCGAAGCTGACCAAAAGGCAAGGGAGGCTAATCTTAAGGAAAAGGAGAGCATCCTCAACAACATTAAGGAGATTGCTGCCGATATCGACAATGTCAACCTCAATTTCCAAAAATTCCAGGAACTGCAGAAGCAATTCAAGGAAAAAGCTGATCTTCCCGACACTGCAGTGACCGGTCTGTGGAAAGAATTCCAGACTGCCGTAGAACTTTTCTACGACCAGCTTAAGATGAACAAGGAGCTTCGCGACCTTGACTTCAAGAAAAATCTTGAGGCTAAGCGCCAGCTCGTAGACCAAGCTAAGGCCCTTGCAGACAATACAGATGTGGTAGACGCCATCAACAAGCTTATGATCCTTCATAATGAATGGCGTGAGACCGGACCTGTCGCAAAAGAATATCGCGAGCCCCTTTGGGAGGAATTCAGAGAGGCTTCATCCGTAGTCAGAAAGCGTCATCAAGAGTATTTTGAAAGCAGAAAGGCCAATGAAGCTGCAAATGAAGAAGCTAAGCTTAAACTCTGCGAAGAAGTAGAGAATATTATGGTGGCTCTTCCAGAATCTTTCAATGCTTGGGACGAAGCTACTAAGAAAGTGATCGACCTGCAGGCACGTTGGAAAGAGACCGGTTTTGCTTCGAGAAAGAACAATGCCGCCCTCTACAACAGATTCCGCAACGCATGCGACATCTTCTTCAAGGCAAAGGCTGATTTCTTCCATAAGATTAAGGATGAATACAACGAAAATCTTCAGAAGAAGACAGAACTCTGTGAGAAAGCAGAAGCTCTTCTTTCACAAGAAAAGATCTCAGCAGCTGTAGCTGAGGTGCAGAAGCTTCGCGACGAATGGAAGAAGATCGGAAGTGCAGGAAGAAAACATTCCGATGAAATTTGGAATAGATTTACTGCTGCTTGCAATGCCGTCTTCGATCGCCGTAAGGCTGAGAATGGCGACCGCAAGAAAGAAGAAAATGCCAATCTTGAAGCTAAGCGTGAAGTGATTGCACAGCTCAAGGAACTTGACATAGAGATGGATCGCCGTCAACTCCTTCCGCTCGTGCGTGAACTTCAGGAGAAGTGGAATGCCATTGGTCATGTTCCATTCAAGGTTAAAGACCAGTTGCGTGCTGAGTATCGTGAGATTTGCGATAAGATCTATAACTCTCTTGATTCCCGCGAGAGTCGCAATAATATGCGACGCTTCGAGCAGAAGCTCGACGACATTAAGGATGACTCTACAAAGGTGAAGCGAGAGAAAGATTTTCTCATGCGTCAGCTTGAGGCTAAGCGCAACGACCTTAAGACCTATCATAACAACATGGGATTCTTCAATATCAAGTCGAGCGCAGGCAACTCCATGCTCAAAGATCTCGAAAGAAAGATTAAGCAGATAGAGCAAGACATCGAGCAGATACAGCAGAAGATCGACATGCTCTCTTGATCATCACGAAGGCAGAAAAACAAAATAAGATTTGCGATTAAAAATTTTTTTTAACGTTTGTTAATCCAAATTCAGTTTTGTTTGTTGGTATAGTATACAGACACTATTAGCTATATACTATATTATGAAAAACAAAACCTTAGTCATATTGGCGACCTTGTTGGCAACTGCATCAATGCAGGCAGCCGACAAGGTCGGTCTCGTTTTGAGTGGAGGCGGTGCCAAGGGTGTCGCCCATGTTGGTGTTATCAAGGCATTGGAAGATAATGATATCCCTATTGATTATGTAGCCGGAACTTCAATGGGTTCTATCGTAGGATCTCTGTATAGCTGCGGTTGGACGCCGGATTCTATGCTCAATATGATGACGTCGAAAGATTTCTTGGATTGGAGCAGCGGTACGATCAATAAGAAAAACATATCATTTGTCAGCACTCCGGATCCAACTCCTGAATGGGGGAAAATAAGTTTTGGTGGCGACGATGTCAATATCGCCTCTCAAGTGCTTCCTAAGAGTCTGATTGATCCTACTCCAATGAATATTGAGTTTTTGAAACTATTCACTCCCTATACAAAGGCATGTGGAGGAGATTTCGATAATCTATTTGTGCCTTTCCGCTGCGTATTCTCTGACGTTTATAAGAAGCATAAGGTGGTTTGCCGAAAAGGATCTCTTGGAGAGTCTGTGAGAGGATCGATGTCATTCCCTCTTGTATATCGTTCGATTATGGTCGACAGTATCCTTGCGTTTGATGGCGGAATTTATGATAATTTCCCTGTCGACGTGATGCAGGAAGACTTTCATCCGGATTTTATCATCGGCGTATCTGTATCGAAGCCGGATGGAAAACCGAATGTCAATAATATGTATTCCGAACTTGAGGACCTCATTATCCAGAACAATGATTATGATCTTGATCCAAAATTAGGCATAAAGATTCAGGTCCCGGTCACTAATTTCGGTGTCTTGTCATTTGATGAAGCTCAGGAAATCTACAATATTGGTTATAAGACCGGATTGCAATGGGTGGATTCAATCAAATCCCGGTTGAAAGCTCGACGTCCGCTTGCCGAAGTAAATGAGAGAAGAGCGAAATTTGCCGAGAAAGTTCCGGAAGTCACTTTCAATTCAGTTGCTACTCCGGGACTTACCGGAAAAGACCGAAACTATCTCATCTCGGTATTCACAAGTAGAGAGAAGCGTAACGGTTCTATGACAATGAATGATGTGGAGGAAGCCTATTATAATGTGATTTCTCAAGGAGACGTATCAGAATTATTGCCGGAGGCAAATGGTGATGAACTCGTGTTGAAAGCCAATATCAAGCAGCCATGGCGAGCCTCAGCAGGAGGTTGGTTGTCGACAGGCGTCGGAAGTTATATATTTGCCGGTATTGGTTACCATTCGTTGAAGAAAAATTCGATAGATGCCCAACTTTCATTATGGGGGGGACAATCATATATAGCAGCTCGTCTGAAAGGAAGGATGCGACTGAATTCCTACAATCCATCTTACATATCGCTGGAAGGAGTAGCATCAAAGAAGAAATATTATGATAATCTTCCATTTTTCTTCAGTAACAAGAATATAGAGTCTTTTGTGTCTAATGTCAACTTTGTCAGGGCTGCCTACGAAGTAGGGCAAGGCAGATCAGCACTTTTCAAACTGTCTGCTGCCTACGGAGAGCAATATAAGGTGAAGACTGCGAAAGGAATGTTGGAATATGAGTATAATACGCTTGGCAACAGAACTTTCCCTGAGACCGGAAGAAGGGTATATGCATCAGTGAGTGGAATGAGGATGGAAGCAAAGTCTCATTTGGAAGATGTTGCAACTCCTAAAACAGAGGCGGTCTGGAGAGGAAAGTTGGAAGCACTATGGAATAATTACTATTCTCTTAGCCAAAACTTTAATTTGGGTGTTCTCGCTGAGGGAGGCGTCTCGATAGGGAAGCGTTTTGCAGATATGAAAACTGATCTTATGACATCTACCTCTTTTGTACCCCTTATGTCGATGGACAATTGTTATACTCCCGAATTGCGAGGCGACGACTACGTAGCTATTGGAGCCATTCCGGTTTGGAAGCTATTTCAGAGGATTCAATTGAGAGGCGATGCATACGTATATACGAAATTCAGAGAGTCAAATGAGTGGCATACTCCTTTCTCAAAGACAGAATTTCTTGGTAGGGTAAGCATAGTAGGCACATTGCCATTTGCCTCCATCTCAGTCTTCTCCTCCTATACGACAGCACTAAGTGGCTGGAACTTCGGGGTGAGTATCGGCTGGTTTGTCCCAAATCCTAAGCTTTAAAACGCTATATGAAACCTTTCAATTAGGTAATATAATTATTGAATCAGCTGTAAAGAAAGGATATTCGGGTATAATTACTGCAGTTGCGTAAGGTGGTCGCCGATTGGAATATTTAGTCACCTCAAGCTTTCTTGGAGCAGCTTTTATATTAGGAAATATATAGTGTCCGTAAATTAACACTTCTCTTGGAGCTTCCCCTTTGGGAGGCTCTTTTAGTGTCACATTGAAATGTCCCGTGGAATATTTCTCAACCTTTTCTTGATCCATAATTGATGAAGGCTTTAGCTTAAGGGTCTTTCCTTTCCTGACATGTTTGAAATCTTTCATCATGGAATGATGGAGGTCATTGTTAAATTGTCCAAGAATATCTTCATAATATTTTGCTCTCAGCGGAACCCCAAGTGTCATCACCCTATGACGGTCGATAATAACACTTCCGTCAGCAGACTCCTTGTGCAGATGCATTATCTCCTTATATTGCTGCTTGACGTCTTCAATCCCTGTTGCCATTAGCCACCAATATCCGATGACTGCCATAGAAGCTAAGATGTTGAAGGCGCAATTGAATCTATGGTGTGGAAGAATTCTGAGAATAAGTATTATGGCGAAAAGGTTTGCTCCAAAGAGTTGTCGGTTGGAATAAATTCCAATGACGATATTGAAGACGAGCAATGCAATCATTCCGATCGTAAGCACTCCATTGGGTATTCCTTGTCGAATTGAATCAAATGAGAAAAGACTTAAATTATTGATGGATTTCTTGTTTGCGATCTCTACCAAGATCAATAGTATGATTCCAGGGATTGAATAAGAAGCAATGAGCAGCTGATCGAGGAAGGGCATAATATCGCCACCGACACGTCCGATAGTGGAAGGAGCAAAGCTATTGGTTGCGGTCCCTGCTACATATCCTGCCAGCATCCAACTCCTTCGCCAATCAAATCTTACATCGGAGTATTTATTGCTTTTTATCAGTTGCATTATCCACCAAACTCCGAGTCCTGAGCAAACTCCAAGAGATACTGATTCTTGCCAATTACCGACAATAATGCCAAGCAAAGCGATTGCCACAGTTGATAGCCATGATGGTTTCCGATGCTTGAAAAAGAGCATCAACCAAATGATGTTTGCAAGCATCCCCCAAATATACCCTATCTGACATGTAGGCATCATCTTAGTGATGAAGCACATCACAGAAAGGCATATTGCAGTAAGAATTCCGCCTGAATTTTTACTTATTCTTACATATCCGACCCGCCCTATGAAAATGGCAAAGAGTATATAAATGATGGCATTTAAAACAGCAAAAACCTGCTGACCAAGAATTCCATTGAAAAGTTGAACGAGTGTATGAGCTATAAATCTGCCATTTACATTATGATAATGAGTGAACTGAGACAGAAAGAAATCTTTCAGTGATTTAATCCATCCCCACGACTGCCATATTTCACCCTTCATCATGTATTTATAGTCCAGATCGTCGCCGAGCCAGACTACATTGGCAGACATCCACCATATTACTGTGCCGAGCAAAAGGAGTAGAATGGTAGAATATGCGTTATTTTTCATGGGAACGTGGGGTGTGATTATTTGGCTATATGTTTTCTCATATAGTCATTGACTATTACTTCTCCTGAATAAAGGATGAAGGCTCCTGAAAATCCGGCATTGTCAAGCATCTCCATTGCATCTGCCGATCCCATCGCCATGCAGGCGGTAGCCAATGCGTCTGCCTCCATACACGAGGGAGCGATAACAGAAGCGCTTAGGATGTCTGTCTTTACGGGACGTCCTGTTACGGGTGAGATTGTATGTCCGAAAGTCTGACCGGACTCGGAATGGTAGTTGCGATAGTTTCCCGACGTTGCGAGTGCTTCATCAGTAAGTTCCACTATCAATTGATTGGAGAAAGTCGGTTTCCGGTCGGTTTTAAAAACCTCATTCAGGTATTCCTCGTCAGGAGTCTCGATAAGGATTCTCCATTTCTTACCTTCCGGATTCAGTCCACGACACACTACCTCTCCTCCGATTTCCATCATAAGGTCGGAGCAGCCATTCTCAATCAGGGTCTGCGCCGCTACATCCACACCATATCCCTTGGCGATAGCCGAGAAGTTGAATGAGATTTCGGGCGAAGATTTAAAGAGTGTATCGTTATTGATCCATGTCTTGTCTATTCCAACGTAATTGAGGATAGTCTCAATACGCGTTGTGTCGGCGGTAGGAATGTGTCCTTTGCCGAACCCCCACGCCTTGATGAGAGGGGAGAGGGTAGGATCGAAAAGACCGTTGCTCAGTCGGTTTATTTTCTTAGACATCTCATAGATATCCTTGAAGTGTGTGTCGACAGTTCCTTTAGAATTCCTATTGATTACAGAGACGAGGGAATTATCGTCGAAAGCAGAGACGCTGCTTTCGACACCTTTCAGAGAATCTATGGCGGCAGAAATAGCATCCTCAGGTCCGCAATACGTAGCATGCCACACCGTATTCCATATCATCCCTTGGCTCTTATGCCAGGAATTCTCATTTCCGCAGCTGACAAGCAGGAGCGTAAGGATGAATAGGGAATATATAGAAAAAGCCTTCATCATTTTCATCATAGTTGCGTTTGTCGTGCAAAGATAATAAAAATGTTCCGAGAAAGAAACAATTTAGTGAAATTTACCATTGAAGTTACACGGCTCTTTCATTTAAGATGGATTTGGCGAGTATATATACATATAGAAAATTAGGAGGAAGTTCATTCAGAAGGTTATTATAGAATTTAGGCTCAGAATTTTTATTTTCTCCTACGATACTTCGAACTGGCAGAAGAAACGCAGAAAGAATATTTTTTGATGTAATCAGGCGACAGGAATCTCGATATAAGAAATATGCGTCTATTCTGCTTGTTCGTTTGACGTGACTATGCAAGAAAATAGTTCTGTGCATAAACATCTATGATCATCCGCCGAAACCGCAGACTCAAACAATATCGGATTTCTAAATGAAAGAGGCGTGAAACATTATGAAAAGACCATTTATATTTCAAACAAATGACAATAAAAAAGCTGCTTGATTTATGGCTCAAGCAGCTTTTTTTTCATCAGATATAATTGTCAAGTCTCAACCCTGATTTTGGTCGTAACTATTCAGCGAAAGTCTCCGTGTGCTTCAAGGGCGAGCGAAGCAATGCCCCTTT
>CAMWQY010000080.1 GCA_947176355.1 uncultured Porphyromonadaceae bacterium | reverse complement strand
CCATGAAACAATCCGACAACAGTAGCGACGTGCGAATAGAGCATCTTGCGCTTCTTCTCGCCAATATAGGATGGGGAGTGATAGCACCTGTGTCGAAGATGGTGCTTCTTTCAGGAGTGATTACTTCACTTGCACTTTCAGGCATAAGAATAACAGGTGGAGCTTTACTTTTCCTTATATTTACATGGATTCTACCTAAATCATTTGAGACAAGGCAGCCGATAGAACGTAACGACATCTGGAAACTGATACTCTGCGCGACATTGATCATAAGTGTAAATCAAGGTTTGTACATAATTGGAGTCGGGTTGACAGATCCTGTCGATTCCGCAGTAATGTGTTCGTTGACTCCGGTGCTCACAATGGTGCTTGCCGCGATATTCCTTCATTTCAGGATGACGTGGCTGAAGGTTGGAGGTGTGTTGATGGGGCTTGGGGGAGTTCTGATTCTTGTTGCCGGTTCGTCAGAGAGTGAAATAGCTGTCAATCCCATACTTGGCAATCTCCTTTGCCTGGGTGCACAGCTATGTGCCGCCATATATTATGTTGGATTTGAAGGAATCATCAAGAAATATTCTCCATACGTACTGATGAAATGGATGTTTTTCATCTCCGTTCTGACGTACGTCCCATTCTGTCTGCCGGATATGGTGAGGGTAGATTACACTGCGTTGCCATGGGGAGTATGGGCAGGTTTAGCATTTATCATCACGATACCTACCTTTTTCGGCTATCTTATGATTCCATTGGCTCAGCGCAGCCTGAAGCCGACCGTTGTCAGCGCTTACAGCTATCTTCAGCCTGTCTTCGCCGCTATAATAGCCGTCATGATGTCGGTAGGCGATTTCGGCTGGAGCAAAGTAGCAGCCACCGCCCTCATCTTCATCGGCATCTATTTTGTCAATAAATCAGCTTGAGGATGGGGTTTTCATTTATGTTATCAAACTATTCTACGTTTCGGTGGTTTATATGTTAGGATTTCAATATTCTACATTCTAAATTAAACTTAAGTATGCGTCAGATCATAAATCATTTTACGGACGATGACCTTTATAAATTCACGATGTGTTGTGCCGTCATCGATAACTATCCCCGCACTCAGGTGCGCTATCGCTTCATCGACCGCAATAATACCATATATCCCAAAGGATTTGCTGATGAACTAAAGCAACAGATAAAGTATCTCGAAAATCTTGTCATTACGGATGAAGAAGTGGCTTTCATGCGTCGCCGTTGCTATTATATTCCTGATTGGTTTTACACTTTTCTCAAAGGTTTCCGCTACGACAGCCGTTGGGTGACAGTTGATCAAGATGAGGAAGGGCATCTCAGCGTAGAGTTTGAAGGGAACTGGAGCGATACAATTCTCCTTGAAGTGAAAGTGCTTGCCATCATTTCAGAATTATTTTATATTATGACAGGACAGTCTGACGCTCTTGATTATGATGCCTATTATTCCTATACATATAAGAAAGGAGAGAGGCTTATTGAAGCCGGTTGCTCTTTCAGTGATTTCGGAACGCGCCGTCGCGCATCTTTCGAGGCCCAGGAAACCGTCGTACGCGCTCTGTCTGAATGTTCCAACGCCTCCGGCGGTCCGGGAAGATTCGTTGGCACAAGCAACGTTTACCTTGCCATGAAGTATGATCTCATGCCCATAGGCACAATGGCACATGAACTTATAAGCGCAATAGCCGGTATGTACGGACCTCAGATGGCCAACCATCTCGCTATGAAAGTATGGTCAAACACCTATAGAGGTGCACTCGGCACCTTCCTCTACGATACATACGGCTGGCGCATATTCAGTCTGAATTTCTCCGAAGACTATGCCAATATGTTTAAAGGTCTTCGGGTGGACAGCGGTGAGAACCATGAGCAATTGGACCTTATAACGGAGAAATACCGCTCGCTCAATATCGATCCTGCCACCAAGCAAGTGGTCTTCAGCAATGGTCTAAACACTGACGAAGCTATCGAACTTCAGCATTATGCCCAAGGGAAATGCATCCCTTCATTTGGAATCGGCACGCACTTTACCAATGATTTCCCCGGCATCAAGCCGATGAACATCGTCATTAAGCTTCTGGCAGTGAAGATAACAGAGTCTTGGCCCTTCTTCTGCGAGACTTGCAAGCTCAGCGAAGACCATGGTAAATATTCGGGAGATATAGCTACTGTCAAACGATTCCGCGAAGCGTTACACTTGAATAAATAATAAACAATAAGTAATAAACTATAAACGGTTAGTTCTTAATCACTCTATGATAGATTTTTTTATTGATCTTCTTCGGGAGAATCCCACCATACCGCTTTTCCTTACGCTCGGAATTGGTTTTTGGCTTGGAAGCCTAAAGATAAAGAGTTTTTCATTAGGACCGGTGACTGCCACATTGCTTGTAGGCGTCCTCATCGGTCAACTCGATATTCCCATAGCAGAGCCATTGAAGACCGTAAGCTTTTTGCTCTTTCTTTTTGCCATAGGTTATCGGGTAGGTCCACAGTTTTTCAGAGGGCTTAAGGGTGATGGCGTAAAGCAGATGCTTTTTGCAGTAGTGGAATGTATAATTTGCATAGCAGTATGTATCGTCGCTGCTCGAATTATGGGCTATAACACAGGCACAGCCATAGGACTTTTTGCCGGCTCACAGACCATTTCCGCGTCAATCGGTGTAGGTTCGGATATGATATCCTCAATGAAGATAGATGCAGAGGCAAAGAAGACACTTATCGGAATGATTCCTTCGGCATACGCTGTCACTTATATATTCGGCACTATCGGAGCTGCGTGGATTGTTGCCAATCTTGGCCCGAAACTATGTGGCGGTCTGGAAAAGGCAAAGAAGCAGATAGCTGAGATAGAAGCTGAAATGGAAGAAGGTGAGTTTTCCGCGCAACCTGGACTAATGGTGGCAAACCGACCGGTCTCTTTCCGTGCATATAGGGCAGAATCAATATTCTTCAAGCGTCCACGTACTGTGTCTGAGATAGAAGAAGCTCTTGCCGGTCTCGGACATCGTCTTTTTGTAGAGCGTCTTCGTGTTGGAGGCGAAGTTGTCGATGTCGAACCCGATGTAAAGGTAAGGAGAGGTGATACCATAGTCATAGGAGGAAGGCGTGAGACGGTGGTCAATGAAGCTGGAATTATAGGTCAGGAAGTAGTAGACCATGACCTTTTGAATTTTGAAGCAGAAAACCTTCCAGTGACAGTCTCAAGGCATGGAGCTGCAGGCATGACATTCGGAGCTCTTCGCAAATCAGACTTCATGAGCGGAGTCTTGGTGAAAAGCCTTGTGCGAGATGACGTAAAAATTCCTCTTCATAGCCGGACGGTGCTTGAAGCAGGTGATGTGCTTACACTCGTAGGTTTGCAAAAAGATGTAGAAGAAGCGATAGGTGAGATCGGATACCCTGACCGAAAGACAGAAACCACTGACGTTGCTTTTCTTAGCTTCGGAGTGGCTATCGGTTGCTTCATAGGGGCTCTTTGCTATCATTTCAAAGGAATTCCTATTTCCCTTACCACTAGTGGAGGGGCATTGCTTGCCGGCCTTTTCTTTGGCTGGCTTCGTAATCGACGTCCGACATTGGGGCGAATACCGTCTTCAGTCGTATGGGTTCTTGATAATGTAGGTCTTAATCTCTTTATTGCCATAGTGGGTCTTGCTGCAGGACCGACGTTCATTTCAGGTCTTCAGCAAGCCGGTATAGGACTTTTCTTTATAGGGCTATTATGCACGACTCTTCCCCTCATAATATCTATATTTATCGGACACTACATATTCCGCTTCCCGATTGCAGTGACATTGGGATGTGTGGCAGGTGGGCGCAATGCAGTTGCGGCTCTTGGTGCACTCCAAGACAACCTTGACAGCACCTTGCCGGCTATGGGATATACAGTTACGTACGCTGTCAGCAACTTCCTACTAATATTTGGTGGGATTGCCGTGGCTCTGTTGGTTTAGGGTTGTGGAGTTGTGGGGTTGTGGAGTTTTGGGGTTGTGGAGTTGTGAAGAATTATTATGAATTATGAATTATGCATTGAAAATAAAGGGATATTCGCTCGCGGCGCTTGCAGCTGCGGCATACGGTACGAATCCGGCTTTTGCCGTGCCATTGTATGGAGATGGGATGAATCCGGTGTCGGTGCTTCTATTTAGATATTTTATGGGGCTCCCTGTTCTTGCCGTAATCATGGCGATAAGGGGAAAATCGTTTTCTCTGAAAAAGGATGAGATAGTGCCTACAATGATATTGGGCGTGTTGATGGCACTGTCGTCGTTGACGCTATTTGAGAGTTACAATTATATGAACTCCGGAGTGGCGTCGACATTGCTCTTTGTCTACCCTGTGATGGTAGCGGTCATGATGATCATGTTCTTTCATGAGAAATTCAGTATTTCGACGGTAATATGCCTTGTCGTCATGGGAGCAGGACTGATGATGCTGATGAAGCCACAGGGTGATACTTCGCTAAGTTTGTTTGGATGTCTGCTTGTGATGCTGTCAGCTCTGACCTACGCATTATATATTGTAATGGTGAATGTCTCTAAAGCTGTAAAAAATATTCCAACAACTACGTTGCTTTTCTATGTTCTTGCATGGGGCAGTTTGGTATATGTAGTCATGATAGCATGTGGGAGTGAGTTGACAGTTCCTCAGAAAGGGTGGGGATGGATCAATCTTCTTGCGTTGGCAGTCATACCGACAGTGATCTCTCTTGGATTCACAACAAGAGCGATTCAGCTCATCGGATCCACACCTACAGCCATCTTGGGAGCTCTCGAACCGGTGTCGGCTGTGATTTTGAGTATCGTAGTATTGGGTCAACCGATAACTGTACAAGATATTATAGGAGGCTCTCTGATAGTAGTTGCCACGACAATCGTGATATGTGCCGGGCCTGTAGACAAGGCAATATTGCGCATGAGGAAGATGTTCCCGAAGGGTAGAGGACAATGAATGACAAAAAAATATTGTGATTTTTCAAAAAAATATTTGTAGTTACAAAAAAAATCATTAATTTTGTGTATCTATCCACCCAAGCGGCACCACCGCACCTCAATCCTTAACAACAATGGCAGAGACAGAAATCCTAAAAACAGCCCTAAAACTTCATTTTGGGTTTGACACCTTCAAAGGACAGCAGCAAGAGATCATCGAGTCGCTCCTTGACGGCAACGATGTCTTTGTGCTTATGCCTACGGGGGGTGGAAAGTCTCTGTGCTATCAGCTTCCGGCTTTAATGTCGGAGGGGACGGCAATAGTGATTTCTCCTCTCATTGCACTGATGAAGAATCAGGTGGATGCAATACGCAATTTTGCAGAAAATGATGGAGTAGCACATTTTCTAAATTCTACGTTGTCAAAAGCGGCAATTGAGAATGTGAAGAACGACGTTACGGAGGGGCGCACGAAGCTTCTCTATGTAGCGCCGGAATCACTGACAAAGGAAGATAATGTAGATTTTTTGCGTAGTGTAAAGATCTCGTTCTTTGCAGTGGATGAAGCTCATTGTATATCGGAATGGGGGCACGACTTCCGCCCGGAATATAGGAAGATACGTCCAATCATCTCGAGAGTTGGAAATAGGCCTGTGATAGCCCTGACAGCTACGGCGACTCCAAAAGTGCAGCATGATATTCAGAAGAATCTCGGGATGCTTGAGGCAAAAGTATATAAATCGAGTTTCAACAGAGAAAATCTTTATTATGAAGTAAGACCTAAGACAAAAGACATTGATGCCAATATCATCCGCTATGTGAAGCAACAGAAAGGCAAAAGCGGTATAATCTATTGCCTGAGCAGAAAAAAAGTGGAAGAAATGGCTGAGCTTCTGAAGGTCAATAATGTCAAGGCGTTGCCATACCATGCTGGTATGGAAGCGACAGTGAGAAGTGAAAACCAAGATGCATTCTTAAATGAGGAAGTGGATGTCATCGTAGCAACAATAGCGTTTGGTATGGGTATTGACAAGCCGGATGTGCGTTATGTCATACATTATGATATACCGAAAAGTCTGGAAGGTTACTATCAAGAGACAGGACGTGCCGGTCGCGATGGTGGCGAAGGAAGGTGTATAGCTTTTTACGCAAGAAAGGATCTTCAGAAACTTGACAAACTAATGCTCTCCAAAACCCCGGCCGAACAGGAGATCGGGCGTCAGCTGCTTGCAGAGACAGCTGCCTACGCCGAATCGTCGGTTTGCCGTCGACGAATACTTCTGCATTATTTCGGTGAAAACTATGAAAATGACAATTGCGGCAACTGCGACAATTGCAAACACCCAAAAAAATTAGTGGAAGCTACAGAAGAACTTTGTGCCGTGATGGAAACGGCACTTGCACTTAAGGAAAAATACAAGTCGGAATACATCACATGCGTCATGATCGGACGCGCTACAGATGAGATCCGTGAGAATGGTCATGATGAAATCGAATGGTTTGGATGTATGCCAAATACAGACGACAGAATGCTGGCAGCCGTAATCAGACAGGCTGAGATAGCAGGTTACATCACAAGAGACATTGAGAATTATGGCATTCTTAAAGTGACAGCGAAAGGAAAGAAATACTTAAAACATCCGTCGCCTCAGTTTAAGATTGTAGAAGATTCCGAATTCTCTGATCAGGAGCCGGAACCACAGCAAGTCGCCGGCTCAGGGGCTGCTGACGAGGTGCTCTATAACATCCTTTTAGACCTTCGGAAGAAGATTGCAAGGAAAAATGATGTTCCACCATACGTCGTATTCCAAGAGCCATCTCTTGAGGCAATGGCCACCACTTATCCTATCACAATGGAAGAATTGTCTTTCATTCCGGGAGTAGGGACCGGGAAAGCCAAGAGATTTGGCGATGATTTCTTGAAGACAATTAAGGAATATGTAGAAGAAAACGACATAGTCCGTCCTGAAGACTTCAAGGTGAGGATGATGCCGAATAAGTCGAAGCTGAAAGTGTATCTTATCACCGGAATTGACCGTAAGATAGCACTCGACGAATTAGCTGAAGGGAAGGGGCTTGACTTTGATGAACTCCTTACAGAGCTTGAGGCCATAGTGGAAGCCGGAATCAAGATAAATATTGATTATTTCCTCAAGGATGTGCTTGAAGAGGGAGTCGAAGAAGATATAATAGACTATTTTCAGGAGACAGAAGAAGACAATCTTGAAGAAGCGATCCAAGATTTGGGAGAAGACTATACAGAAGAAGAAATCAGACTGGTCAGAATCAAGTTCCTATCCGATATGGGTAATTAAAAAAGCGCCCCTTGGGGCGCTTTTTTAATTATATAATCTTTCGCGGGCTGCTGCTACTTTCTCATCCGTGATGTAGTCGTCGTAGTCCATCATCTTATCGATTATGCCGTGGGGCGTCAGTTCGATAATGCGGTTGCAGACAGTCTGTATGAATTCGTGGTCGTGGCTCGACATCAGTATGACACCCTTGAAATTCTGCAGGGTATTGTTGAAAGCCTGAATTGATTCGAGATCAAGATGGTTGGTTGGCGAGTCAAGTACGAGAGTATTTGCATCCGTAAGCATCATACGCGCAATCATACAGCGTATCTTCTCACCACCGGAAAGCACGCTTGCTTTCTTCAACACATCGTCTCCGCTGAAGAGCATCTTCCCGAGGAAGCCTTTAAGGTAAATCTCAGAAGAATCGTTAGAATACTGGCAAAGCCAATCTACGAGATTTAGATCAGTATTGAAGAAATCGCTGTTGTCAAGAGGAAGATAAGCCGTAGTTATAGTTTGTCCCCAGTCATAATCTCCGGCATCAGCCTTGCGGTTGCCCATAATGATTTCGAAAAGAGCTGTCATTGCTCGTGGGTCGCGGCTAAGGAATGCCACTTTATCCCCTTTTTCTATCTGGAAATTAACATCATCGAAAAGGACTTCCCCATCGACTGTGGCTTTAAGCCCTTTGACCTCAAGGATTTTATTGCCAACCTCGCGGTTTGGTGTGAAAATAATTCCGGGATATCTGCGGGTGGATGGTTGGATTTCCTCAATATTCAGCTTCTCAAGCATTTTCTTGCGGGAAGTGGTCTGCTTTGACTTAGCAACGTTGGCAGAGAATCGGCGAATAAACTCAAGAAGTTCTTTCTTCTTTTCTTCAGCTTTCTTGTTTGCCATCTGCTGCTGACGGAGAGCGAGCTGGGAAGACTGATACCAGAAACTATAGTTGCCGGCGAAGAGTGAAATCTTATTATAATCGATATCGAGGGTGTGAGTGCTGACGGCATCGAGGAAGTGGCGGTCATGGCTCACGACGAGGACTGTATTCTCGAAATTGCAGAGATAATTTTCGAGCCAAGCTACAGTCTCGAGGTCGAGGTCGTTGGTAGGCTCGTCGAGGAGCAGATTGTCGGGATTTCCGAAAAGTGCTTTTGCAAGAAGCACACGCACCTTTTCGTTTGCTCCCATGTCGCGCATCAGCGAATAGTGGGAATCCTCTTTTATTCCGAGGCCAGACAGAAGGGCGGCAGCGTCGCTTTCAGCATTCCATCCTTCCATTTCAGCAAATTTCTCCTCCAGTTCGGCAGCCCGAATGCCATCTTCCTCTGTGAAGTCTTCTTTAGCATAAAGGGCATCCTTTTCCTGCATTATATCCCAGAGAGTGGTATGACCACGGAGAACAGTTTCAATCACTGTGCAATCATCATACTTGAAGTGGTCTTGCTCGAGCACTGAGAGACGCTCCCCGGGACCCATTGAAACAGAGCCTGAAGTAGGGGATAGCTGACCTGAAAGTATTCTCATTAAAGTCGACTTTCCGGCTCCATTAGCACCGATGATGCCGTAGCAGTTGCCTTGGTTGAAAGTAAGATTCACATCTGAGAAAAGAGGTTTTTTGCCAAATTGGATGCTTAGATTGTTTGTCTGTATCATCTTTTTATCGTAATTTCTTCTACCTATTTGGATTCAGAGTGCAAAGTTACAAAAAATAATTGAGAATTGGGAATTGAGAATTGAGAATGTTGAATTAATAATTGAGAATTGAGAATTGGGAATTTAGAATTTGTCAGAAGCGGACGGCGAGTTCGAGGATAAGTTTGTTGCCTTGTCCTTCTTTGGGTGAATAGCCGTGCCGGTAGAAGTATTGCTCGTAATCGAGCATTACGTCGGCAAATACCTTTTTATATTTATAAGATAAAGTTCCTCCTATTGTAGCCCTATGTCTGCCTTCATTGTCGGCAGATCCTTGGACTCCGTTCCATTGTCGGTTCATGCCGTCGTAGCGTGCTTGCACACTCCAGTGATTGAAGATGCCAAGCTTTGCATACTTGCCATAATCGCCCCAAAGCACCCAGGAATGAGCATCTTTATGGAAAGAGTCGACGTAATGTTCATTCATATATTCAATTCCCCCACGCCAATCTCCGCGTATCCAAGTCGTTCCGATATCATATAGCATTATTCTTGTGATGTCGGGAATGATGTCCATAACCCCTCCACATATATTAAAGTCTCCGGCTTGCAATGACACTCGTCCGCATCCCATATAAGATTTGCCCCAGATGTTGTGGTCGGCAACTCCACCGGCATTCCCGACAGCAACCTCTATTGTCAAAGGAAGTTTTATAGGCACGGAATATGTAATTTTAGCTCCTACCTTTCGGTAGTTGCACATTTGTTTTCCCATAAAAGAGCGGTTGGCAAATACGTAGTTCTGAGGCGCCATAAAAGGTTCGCGTCCAAATGGCATTCGGAATTGTCCTGCCTGTATTTCCAATCCTTTTGCGACTTCCATCTTAGCG
>CAMWQY010000079.1 GCA_947176355.1 uncultured Porphyromonadaceae bacterium | reverse complement strand
GTGCGTTTTGCACTGCAAAGGTAATAAAAATATCTTAGCTGTGCAAATTTTTCTTTGTATTCAGATGTAAGACTTATTGATTAAGCAGGCGGAGGCGGCTGGGACGTGGAACAAACCGGTGTTTTCTAATCTTTAATGATAAAGCCCTCACAAATCCTTATGGATTCATGAGGGTTTCTATGTTCGTATATTCAATTTAAAATACTTACTCCTTTATCAGCTTGATTGGGCAAGCATCTTGATAATTTGTGTTAGAGCTATCAAAAGAGTTGAAGTCATAATTGAAATAGTTGATGTCCCAGCTCATGGTTGGTCCTGGAACAGTGGTGCCTAAATAGCCACCTTCTACTCTGTTATTCAACCAGAATACCGCGCCCGGAGTTATCTTCATATTGTATGGAACAGGTCGGAACACGTTGCCTCCACCTGAAGAATTAGGTTTATCACCAGTCAATGGACGCCACACCGTGGAATACAATAACATTCCGTTTGCATCGACATCTCCACCAGCGCCACTGTCATAATACTGTTGTGGTCTTCGCCCAAAGCCATCTTTCCCAAGGGGGAATACAATTTGATGATCAGTTCCTCGTTTGGCATCATACGCAATCACGCATCTTACTCCCTTATTAGGATCTTGGTCGCTACTGCAGAAACCTGTGGCAGTTTTATAATTATCTGATGTTTCTGTAGCACCTTCGCCATACATTATGCCGAAGGCGAATTCGCAATTCGCTTTAAGTTGATTGAAATCTGCCAATTCGGGAACTTTATAGTTAACACCGTTTATTCTGAAAGTCCCCATGGGGGTTGGATTGGTTTTGTTTCCCTCACATCCTAAGTTAACCCAAGATTTACTTGTGCCTCCTGTCAAATCAAAAGTTCTTGTTCCAGGATTCTGGAATGGGCCAAAATTTGAGCGATTATTGTTAGTCTCCAAGATTCCCTCGGTTATCCTGCCCCTCCTGAACATAGAACCGAGAATCATAGGATTCTTTGTCTCGATAGCATTGTATACATTCGCAGTTCCGGATTCCGTAGCAGACTCTAAGGTAAAGTTGCTCCACTCCTTGCCTCCAAGACTCTGAGTACCTTCATAGCCCTGACAGATAAATATCTTATGCGTGCAGTTATTACTGTGGTATAAAACATCTACAATCGCGTATCCATCACCACTAATGTTAATATTGAAATCAATATTAGAACCTGTTTTTCCATAAATCTTACCCTCTTTCTCTTCGCCTAAAGTAGTGCTGGAAGTTGATAAAGACACATTGGATCCTGTCTCAACGTATGCTGTCCATTCACCGTCTGATTTTAATGGAGTATAATCAGATTGCTGATTACTGTTCTTTGCAGTCATAAGCACTACATGGAAGTCACTCGCACCGCTGCCACCCTTACGCCATATAGCCTTGGGATTGACGATACGTGGTTCTTGAAGCACAGTGACATACTCAGTCAATTCTCTGTCTGGAGCATCTCCCATATCAAAGACAGCAGTAACCTTTAAAGTAGCTTTTCTTACGAAATACTCGTATGGATTATTGCCTGAGAAGCCGGAAAGCTCTATCATAGTCTTTGCCCTTGTCCATAACGGCACCATCACTATTCTATTCTCTTTATCTGTACCATCGTCTACAGGGACGACCGACCAGGAATTCAGAGGACAGTTTCCCGGATGTTTATCTTCACCACCAAGTTCAAGTTCACCTTTTTCTTTTAGAAATAAAGAATATCCCTGACTACCTTGACCATACTCTGTATCATAAAATTCCTTTAATTTGTTTTGTGCTAGGGCACCTTGCCTATAACTATAATATTTGGCGGGTGTCCCAGTCGCTGGGTTAGCCGGTGTTTCTTCTGGCACAGTCGTAGGTAATTGTGCTACATCATCAGCTTTCGGCATATTAAGAGCAAGAAAACCCAACCACGGCATCTTTGTATTAACCGGCACACTGATCCCTTCGATGGTAGTCAGACTGCTGTAGTAGTTGTCGAATGCAGCTCTATTCCACATGAACTGATATGTGGCGTTCATATCATCTTCAGATACAGTACCCGATGGAAACTGTAAGGTATTAGGATGTGTCGGTGCCCAGTTATTCTCGATGATATCCACACGCAGGCTTTTACAGTTTTTTGATATCTTTACCGGGAGTGAAGACTTCGTCTGATACAAGTAAGATACTCGATAGAATGGAGGAACTTCCAAGTTGGGATCCGGGATATCATAGTCGATATGCCAGTCAGGCTGGTTTGCCCAACCCTTGAAGCCGAGGGTCAGTTTGAAATGATAGTTACGCTCTACATTATAATTGTATGTGATGTCCTTACCGAGCATGAAGCGGTATTTAATCGGACCTTGCGAAGGATTATCCGGGTTGATTGATATATAATATGCCTCAACCTCAACGTATGTGCCGTTTTTCACTCGGTCTTTGTAGTCGTTGCCTTTTCCATCATCTTCGCGTATATTATTTCCGACCTGCCCCTTTAGCTGACGCTTGTCATAGTCTGTCTTATTAGTTTCATTTTGGAAATCCCCCTGCATGTTCTCATAGAAAAACAATGCATCGGCATTAGCCGAATGATCAGAGCCCCTGAGAATAGGTTTGTTATCCGGCGTGACGAGACCGTTATACAGCTCTATACCTGACTGGCTTTTATCGTAAATGTTCGCAGTCGGGTCGCCGGGGTATGTGATCCGGGTATTGGCCACACTTGGAGTATAGGTTGCATCGGGCTGATTGTCTGGTCCTGTTCTTCTGTTGAGAAGTTTATCTGCATTATCAGGGGAATTATTCTGTCCTAAATAGCATTCCGCTGCAATGTCATGTACGGTGACGTTCTTGATGTAGACCCATACGCCCTGATTCAGTCCTGAGGCATCGTAAGCCACGGTCACTTTGGAAGCCAAGCGTCGAAGCCACGCGCCGACCTGCACGTTTGGCTTATTGATCGTAATTGTATTAGGGCCGAAGCCTGTGGATGAAGAGGGAGCCTTATCACTGGCTGACATCTCCATAAAAAAGCCGAACATCTGATCATCGTTTCCGATATTATTGCTGTCCCATTTGACCTTGAAAGACTTTAGTCCATCCGCTGTCTTCGCCACTCCTTCCGGATCTTTTAATGCTGTTGCATAATCTCCGCGAATGTTGGCGGCAGCATATATCTGATACTTCCCGTATGGAAGTTTGATATCCTTGAGAGTAGTTTTGGAAGTCGGAAGGGTTAATTCTCCATCACCGTTCACGTCTACACCTTGACCGTCGGATGGAGGAACTTTATTCTCTACGATATCCGGATTTTGATATTCCTTTATCGTGACAAGCGTTCCATTTTCCTTATAGATGAATACAAAAAGATTCTCAATTCCATTCAGTTCTTTGCCCGGTGTCCTTGTAAGGGCGGGGGTATAATTCTTAAAGGAAATCTCTGCCGTCAGCATAGCCTCTCCATCACCAAGATCTCTGTCGCCAAAGAGATAGCGGTCATCGGCACACCCGCATGCAATGAGCAATGCAATGACCATTGAGAAGATACTATATAAATTTTTTCTATTCATATTGTTCAATCGTATAAAACCTAAGTTATTCTTCCGTAACCTCCGGATCAAATAATTCTCCGAATCCCGGGTTCAATTCAACGGAGTTGTATGGCGCTTCTATAGCCACTAAAGTGATTTCAGCTTCTGCCCGTTCCACTGAGAGCGTATATATATGATTTCTGAGGATATTGTCTCCGAATTCAAATTTCTTGCCGTTGTATCCATACATTGGCACGACGAAATCCATAGTCTCACCTTCGAAATATTCAATGGTGATCTTAAATCCGGGAATACTACCTACATTAGCAACATTCCCAATGACCTGTTCGGGAATAAAACCTACGAGCACTGAGCCTTTTCTATCATCAGGCGAAATACTTGTCATATCCTCTGGCATCACACCGAGACGGTATGTAGACTTATTGTCAGGTGTCTGGGTATTGTCCGGATCGAAGATATTGGGGATATGCACCTGATTGCCATTTATATACTTGGAAGCTTCATTGGGGAGAGGCTTTGCCATATCCTTAGAACCGATGAATTCAACCTTTGTGATTTTAGGATACCCATCGACTCCTTTATTTTTGATATTATCAACTACCCTCACTTTAGCGAGTGCACGAAGAAGATCGATTTGTCCAAGCATTATACGGTATTCCGGCCGGCTATTGAAGAGCCAATTCTGGGATACGCTGAAATAATTGGTCCCGAACATCGGAATGCTCTTCTTTCCCTTGCTGTAGAGACCTTCTACGTCTTCTCCTTCGTATGAATTGTCGTAAAGGTTGTCCATATTGTAATCCCATTCGTTCAGCTGAGCGATTACTGCATCAAACGTAGTTCCGTCAATAGAATCCCAAGGGTCATTTCCATCTTCTGAAGCCGGAGTCGCGTTAGCCACGATCAGGATCCTGAAAATTATATTATCCTTTCCATTATTAGTGATCTCCTCTTTGGAATCCTTACCAAATAAGATTTCATTAAGTTCTGAGCGTAATACTTCAAAAGAAACGGTGTACGCTCCCGGCGTTCCGCTGATCTGAATCTTCTGATTTGCAGAAGATGTGATGTCGGTTATCTTAAGCACAAGTTTTTCGGCATCGCCTGGTTTTGACGCCATCCTTGCAAAGACAAACATACCGAGATCTTTATAGTCGATACCGTCTTCAAGCTGCCGGAATTCACTTTCCACTTCCGAATGACTCTGATCGTCCGTTCTTGTAGAAGCACCTGAAGCATTCATCTCGAAATAAAGAGTTATGGCTTCGTCGGCTTTTACCTCCGGACAATCCTGATACGGCTCATTCACAAGTGAACATGCAGATAAAAGGAAGGCTGTAATAAATATTAACAGAATATGTCGTTTCATCAGATAATATGGAATCAGAGTTTTACCTGTCAAAAATCTTTAGACTGAGGAGGCACAAGCGCCCAGCCGTTGATGTATATACCTGCTGCCAGATACCAGTTGCTGGAGGAATCAATGAAGAATACCATCGAATATTCATCTTCCCGGTCAAGATACTCCTGATCAGTCAAATAGTCGTAGTGTCCTCTTATGAGAAGCAGATATTGTACGAGGGGAATGCGGATGATGTCCTTGTCATCCCAGTTTCGATGTACTGTAAGAATGGCATTGGAGTTTTCCATGAGCCTGCCGGTGGAGAGTTCGAAAAGAAGCGAGGCTATGGTAGTGATATCCCTTGTCTCAGCATTCTCAGGGTCAGGGGAGGACACGACTCCATATTTCGTACTCCACGGTTGGTATGTCACCATCGGTGATGGCAAAAGCGTATTGTCCCATGCATATTCGGAATTAGCGTCAGTGATGGTGACGGAAAAATCCTTTTCATCGATAGGCTTTCCGTCAAGATGCTGAAGCATTAATCTAATGTTTTTAGTATCTTTAGTCAAATCGATTGTGACATCCTGGATATTAGGGTTTAAAGGATCCGCTTTATACTCGAATGTTTTTACGCCGTTATATACTCCTTGGAGACGAGTTCTGGAAATATGCTTGCCGTCTTCTTCCAAGGTCTTCATCTTCACCACAAGATCTTCTTTGGAGGCAGGAGTATAGGTAGAGAGGTCGAAACTCTCATTATCTTCAAGTCCGCACCATGCAACGAATTCATACGTTCCTTCTCCGAGAGGAGTCTGAAGATAAAAGTCCTCATCCTTCACTTCCTGACCGGACGCACTGCCACTCCAGACCGGTAGTCCTTGGCTGTCGAAAGCCCACACATTGATTGAATTCACCTCATGCAAGAAAGGATTTGTGTCCTTGAGATATAAATCCTTGAACTTCAGGCGTAATTCTTCCGGACACGGATCAAGATCCTCAGTGACGAGACTGCATCCGGGAGTCAGAAAGGCAGCGAACAGCGCTGACGAGAACACTAAAGATTTTTTAAATTTTTCTATATGCATCGTTATCGATTGAATTTCGTTTGTAATTGGCCGAGAGCTTGTTTCGGCCCGACTTGGTAGACTACGGGAGGTTCAGTTCCCGTAGCCTTTAATGTTTAGAGGTCTACCTTCTGAGTGGGGACTACTGCCCATTTCAGGATATGTACGGTATAAGACATGTAATAGTCTTGTGAGAACGACGGGGGCACGAGCTCCACATCATCTCCGCCGATACCGGAAGCAAGACCGACAATCTTATTTACCTCAACTGAATATGAGTGGTTGCGGACCATACCGAAGTCGCCTACACGCACTGCATTCCAGTCGATAGCTGCATCATCCTTGTTGGTGTTGCCCTTGCGATACCATCCTAAGTGCTTGACGGGGATGTTGAAGTAAGCGTGTCCTGAAGTGTAATATAGTGCGTAACCTACATTGCGTGCGAGTGCGATATTTGCATTTACAACGCTGATCTGTTCGTCTTCGTTAGTCACACGATCCACAACTTGTCTGTATCCGTTATAGGTAAGCACATAGATATTCTCATCAACACCGGGAGCTTTTTTGAAACGCAAAGTACGTGCATTGTGCTGAAGCTTCAGTTCTGTTTCTTTATTACCATCGTAGGCGGCCTTTTCTTCAGGAGTGAGTTCTGATATATCCAGATATTCAGTAAGAGCATTGAATCCCAAGCCGTTTTCCAACTCGTATGGTTCATAGCTATCGCCGTTTTTCTTATAAAGTATATTACACTGGATAAAGAATCGCTTCAACATACTTTCTCCGCCAGCAACTGCACTGGCGACAGAGTTAGCCTGATTTTCGAAATAGATATATGGCTGATCATCTACATCAGATTTGCCCGGAACCGGGCCTGTCAGATAAGTGTAGAAGCCGGTCTCGTCAGGTAGTTCAGTGTTGTTGAGCTTCATCTTATACTTTCCAACATAGATGACAGAGGCAACTGCAGCAGCAGGATTCTTTGATTGAAGAGCAATGGAACCAACTGTGGTTTCCTTAAAATACTGCGGAGCAGTCACATCAGCAGCGAAGCCTTTCTTCCCCTCTTTGAGTTCATTATAGGAGATGTATTTCTGAGGCTCCGAATGGTTATCCATATCAAGGTCGGAAGATACTTCCGGATACTTGTTGGTAAAGTAAGCTGGAGACATACCCCAATAAGAACGATTGAAAGAAGGAGCATTCCATGTCCAAGTATTTTCACCGGTAAGTCCCGTATTGATTATTTCGTTAAGTGCATTAAATGAATAGTTGTCAGGAAGAATACCTCCGTCTGTAGATTCCTTACGGAAAGACTTGATGACATACGTTTTCTTAGACTCAGCATTGACAGCCCAATACTGGGGAATAAACTGTAAGGTAATTGTGTTGCGATCTGTGTATTCCTGTCCATCATCAGACCACATTCTCTGGCCGGTCACGAAATCTTCTTGAGTAGCTTTTGTAGCATCAAACGAAAGTTTCGTTGCGTAACGCTCTACATATATCTGTGCGCATTGATTATTTGCATTAGCCTCTTCTGCTTTAGCCTCAGTGGAGAAGATATTTACATCCATCGTGAGAGGCACAGCTATTCTTGGAGTTTCTGAACCTTCACCTGAGGTTGCAGTATAATAAACAGAGTTGCTCATAGGGAATATATTTCCTCCCTTTACGGCAGTCTCAAGCTGAAGAGTCTGAATGTCCTTAAGGGAAACATTAAGATTTCCGTTATTAACCGGATTGATATAGCAGATCACCTGGCTTGGTTGCTTATCACCTTTCTTAGCGCTTACCTTGACGACAGACTTGTAGTATTTCTCAACTGAACCGGTTTCGACGTCGGTGACCCATTTGCTATTATCCAATTCGATAGGAGTAACGTCTCCAATCACATTGCCGTCTACATCATAGAATACGAAATACGCAGAATTGACCTCACTTTCCGTGCCGGTGCCTGCTGCGAAGTCTGTGTCATCCGGTGTTCCGTTGTCGTTGGCTCCACGTGTGCCGGCACCCGGCACGTCACCACTTATACGCAGACTCACGTAATAGTCGTTGTCTGTCCCCAACGTAACGTCACCACCACCGTTTTCGATGACATTCTCGGAAGAACAGCCTGTGAAGAGTAGCCCAAGAGCCACTGCTCCATAAAGATAAGTTTTCTTCATAAATAAATTTGAGTATTTGGTTTATTGTTGTTTATTTGAATAAGTTGACGTAGAAAGTATTATTCAGTTCCTTCTACAAGATACGTTATGCTCTGCTTGGGTGCAGGAGTCTCCAACTGCTCTATGTAGTGTTGCGCTTTCTCTATTCCAAGGGAGGCCGCCTTGCGGAAGAGCGTAAGCGCACGTTCTTCGTCACCGTTAAGGTGAGCGAGCATTGCACGCGTATAATATGCCTCTCCACTCTCACCGGCGTTCAGGAGTTTTTCCGAAGCCTTCTGCATCTCATCGCGTCGCATAAGGATATTTGCAGCGTTGATTGCAGCCTGCTGGTCGTAAGGATAGATTTCGGAAGCCTTTAGCAACACGTCTTCAAATTCCGGAGAGCCTGCATCAAAAGTCTGTGCCACACGGAAGAAATCTACCGGGCGGAGACGCTCGGGAGTTCGGGCGTATGCCTGCTTGAGTTCCTCAATGTCTACGTATGTCTTGATGCGGTATTGCACAGTATAGTCAGAGTGGCGAAGTCCGGGATAGACACTATCGAGCATAAGCTTGTATTGCTTGGGAAACTGCTTCTTGATGGCAGCGTCTTTCGGGTCGGGAGCCAACCCGGAGTTTACAATCTCCATGATGGCATCGCGATTGGGAATATCGGCGGTCTCAAGCCAAGCTCGGAGACCGTCCCAGTCTTCCGGTTCGAAGTTGGTAAACATTATCTTTGGATCGAAATTGTATCTTTCGCGCACATATTCCTTCAGCGACTCTGTACGCCCGATAGCGAGGCGGACATTGTTCTCATAGCTACCTTCCGGAGAAGCGAAACCCTTGATGGTAAGGCGGGTGATTGTGGCGTCAGGATCGTTCTTGATCACGTCGATCGATTCGATGATCTTCTTGAGCTCGCGGGGGTTCTTGCGATAGTTTTCCTTTATCTCAGTCCGATTGACGACAAAGTCAATAAATGCCTTGCCTTCAGCCTCAAGCACGACGGCAGTGTCGCCTGTCAAGGCGATATAGTCAATTTCTTCCAACGCGTTTGTGACGTGGTCATCAGGTGTATCGATGTTAGCGATAGGAGTGTCGCAAAGAGGGCTTACGGGCTTGCAGCAGTTTTGGGTCTCTTCTCGCATATATACCGTGCAGTTGTCCATCCATGGTTGCCATGTCACGAAGCGGGAGTATTCCACGAGCCCTTTCTTGCCTGCCTGATAGATAAGGTCGCCGGCAGCGATGTCACCCTCTCTCAAATGGGTGTAGAAGCGGTTGCGACCTGCGAATGTGACCGGCTTGAGGGCTACTGAGTCTTCGTCTGAAAGATTACTCTTCACGATAGGAGTGAACATCACTTGATAGTCTCTACCGGGCTTTACGCGTTGAGGGTCAATGTCGAATGATATCTGAAGCAAGGTGTCGATGTGTGCCACCTCAATACGCTCAACCCTAAGAAGGGAGGGTGTCTCCACCGATTTAGCATCTAATGCTCCGGAGGAAGATACAACAGCCACCGCTATGGCGGCCATGAATGAAAGTTTTTTATTGTTCATGTCAGTGGGAGAGTTGTCAGAAAACGTAAACGAGGTTCAGAGCCGCCTTGGTGGGGCCGAAATAGTTGTGATGTCCCGAGTCGAGCTTGGTGCCGCAGACGGCGCATGGATATTTGTCGTAGGTAGCATAGATCCAGCCGAGGCCTATCTCCGCCTCGAAGTTCCAGTGGCGGTCGAGGATCCAGCTGTAGC
>CAMWQY010000078.1 GCA_947176355.1 uncultured Porphyromonadaceae bacterium | reverse complement strand
AGCCCAATCAGCCTAATTAGACCAATCCGACCAATTAGACCAATCAGCCCAATAAGAATAAATCCAATGCAAAAATAACAATTAAATTTGATTCCAACAAATTTACTCACACTCCAACCATTAAAAAATTAACAAAAAGCCCGCCCCGGAAAGGCCGGGACTGGCTCCAATTATAAGAACTTTATGATATCATTCCTAGTCCTAAAATTTCAAGGTAAATAAAAATTTTTATGTATAAAAAAATTTATATATCGTGAAAACTCTAATAATCGATACGAATGCTCCGCATACGCCCCACCGCGTCCATTAAGAAACCAGCAATGCAAAGCCTCGGCAAACGAGCCTCCGCGCCCTTTACATAGTTACTGATCCGGTTGGTAAAGACTAATCTAATTCCCTTGTGAAGAAGAAGCAAGCGATATAGGCGCAATCCCGTTCATACTGCAAAATTAACAAAAAAATGATACTACAGTCCCATCTCTCAAAAAATAAGCAAAAAGCCCGCCCCGGTATTTCCGGTGCGGGCTTTTTTGATATAAAGGATGTGGGAATTATTTCTTTACGACTGTACAGCTGTATGGAAGCTTACCTAAATCGAGAGTAATGTCATAGGTACCAGCCTCACAGTTTAGATTTCCGCCATTAATTTCCAGGTTATCTACAGGTCCACCAAGATTAATATCCCAGCTATTATTCATACGGAACTTCCACTCTGACGCACTATCCAAATTAAGGGTGCCAGACCATGTCTTGTAATCTGCCGAAGGTGTGAGCTCTACATCACCATTCCAGCCATTAAAACCGCCAATCAGAGAGATGGAGTTAATAAGGGTCATTTGATATGTCAATAGAGTCATATCAGTGGTAATCCAATACAAACCACTCTTCTCTACCTTAATATTCTCTCCTCCGGCTGCCAGATGTCCTTCAAGCTCTATCGGAGAATCTTTCGGCACGCCCCAGTTGAGTGGATTCCAATCAGCCTGAGCAGTAAATTTGAACTGCTCATCGACATAAACAAAACCTTGATAATTTACATTGTTACCTGTATTGTAGAGGAGCATATTGTCATTAAATCCCCAGCCATTAGCGGGACCCGGAGTATAGAGAGTGTCAAATGTAAAGTATACATTATAAGACTTATACTCCATATTCACCTGAATTTTACGACCACCCTCTGTCGAAATTACGATAGGTTCGCCGCCTTCCACAAGTTTGCCCTCTGCTGCAGTGACATCATCGGAAGCTCCAAAACAGCCATCGAAGCCAGCGGCATGAAGCTGTGATTCCGGAACAACTCTCCAAGTATATCCTGCAGATGCCTGGTCAGCTGTCACATCTACCAACAATGAAAATACAGGGTCTTCATAGCGGTCTCGGGTTGAATGATCCATTTTTACTGCCTGGTCAATCTTATTATCACCAAGATAAGATCCGCAGAGATAATAATTCTCCTCGATGACTATATAAGACACTACATCAATTTCTTTCTCACCTACATACAAACCACCAAGGATAGCGGAGCTATTTTGTGATTCAGCTTTTAGCTGAAACCTTATGTAGTTTGTCATGGGTTCAGGACTGTTAGATTTAACCGTTCTGAGGTAATTTATCCAACGATCAGCATCCACCATTCCATCAGTGACCGGAAGATTGGTCGAGTTGGAAAAATCCTGATCAGGGGATACCTGCATCACTACACCAAGAGTGGCATTCTCAGGCAGTTCCGCCTTGGTAATGTCTATCACCTTAATTTTCTTACCTTCAAAATCATTCAGATTCAAAGCATTACCTGAGATATCAGACCCATACGCAATGGCTATACCGTCAGCTTCCATCACAGGCCCCTGAGGATTAACCTGCATCATGCCCAGATCACTCTTGTCGTCGCAGGCGACAAAAGCCAACATCAAGGCCGAGGCCAAAAATATATTTAATTTTTTCATAAAATAATCTGTATTGAATTCTTGAAAGTCCGAAATAGGAATAGCCCTTTTCGGACTTTCAATTTACATAAACTCAATTATTAGATAACCCTGAATACTACGGTGAGTGTGTTCAGATTAACAGTCATCTCGACATCGCCTCCTGGCCAATTTTCAACCTGCCATGCACCCTTACCTGTTTCATCTGTAGTTGGATCATAGAAACAATCGCCAGTGTATTCTCCATCAGTAAATGTGATATTTACGGGAGAGTCAGCATCTTGAGCACCAATAGAGAACTTATTCCAATCACCCAATTCGTCATAGAAACGGAACTGGAACTGGCCTTCTGGAATGTTGTAAGTACCCTTGTAAATCTTGGATCCAACCTCGGTCTCAGTCAGAGGCATTTCCGTAGCACTGATGTTCCAGCCGGAAGGCTGACCGATTAGATAGATGGCATCCGGCAACTTAACTGCAAAGTATACCAATACACCGCGAAGCTCCACGGGATTGGAAGCAATCGTATATTCCGATGAGCTATTGGGTATGGAAGAGATGCATCTTACGTACAGAGGCACTACTTCTACCTCCTCGGGAGCAGTCCATCCATACAGACTGCAGACAGCTGTGGCAAATGGTTCGGCAGGTATTACCATGGAAGCTCGGGTAGTAGTGTAATCAACTACTACAGACTGGTCGAAATCAGCCGTCTTTGATACCTCCAATTGATATTGAGGTGTAGTGCCAAGACCATAATTAGCTTGAGAGCAAGTAAAGTAGAGTGAACCACCCTGGTCTACTGAATAGATTTGATTGGCAAACTCAGGAGTGTTGAGCACAAAAGATGTGGGAATCTCAAGCCTGGGCTGAGTGTCTTCCTTACAGCTGGTGAATGTCATGCCAAGCATCACCATCAGAAATGTAAGAATTGATATTTTTTTCATTGCTGATTTTTCCTATTAAGTGATTAATCAATAACCAGGATTCTGTACGTACGGTGAATTATAAGAAGAAATCACATTGGTCGGTATGGGATAAAGGTCATATCTGGAGTCGATAAAGGTTCCAGCTGACTGTCCACCCTTCCAGTTCCATACATAAGAATTGCCTGAGAACATTCCGAAACGAATCAAGTCAGTACGTCTGACATTCTCACCGTAAAGTTCACGACCACGCTCATCAATAAGAGAGTTAAGACTAAGATCAGCCTGAGTCCATTCGGTCACTCCGGCACGGCTACGCAAATAATTCACGTACTTAGCGGCTAACGCCTTGTCGCCATGTCCACGTACAGCACACTCTGCAGCGGCGAGATACACCTCTGCAAGACGAATCACAGGATAATCAGTGTCAACGAAGTTCATTGCCTCTGGGTTGGGGAGACCTGCACGGATCAAGCCGGTCGAAGGATCTGTGTAGAGAGGCATCGTGCCATCAGGATTACACTCTACATTTGTAAACTTAATGGGCAAATAGCCATCACGTAGATTGTCGTATGTATCGTTGGTAATATTCCAGCCGGCTATCTCAGTAAGCCACAGAGTGGTACGCTTATCGGGAGATACTCCGTCAACAAAACCGAATTTCTCTGAGAACTGCTGGCGCGTATGCATACATCCCCACGCATTATTGGTTCCGTACCATGAACCATCGCAGAATCCTTCTGAAAGTTTATTATTCTGGCCTCCAAAGACACCAGCCATGACCATGAATGATGAGCCACCATAGGATTCTGTCACGCCAAACTCGTATGGTGTATTCCAGAGAATCTCATTCTGGTCGGTAAGCGCATTGGGAGCTCCGGCCACAAAGATGTGATTGTTCTTGCAGAAAAGCGACAGATAATCCTTGGCCAATCCTGAGTTCTGGAAACCACCACCCTCATGACGCTTGATGATATTCTGTGCATGTGTCCAACACTTGTCAAGATCATTTTTTGTGCCTTCGGTGAAAACCTCAGAGTTAAGATAGAATCTTACAAGGAGAGCCTCGACTGCGTCTTTACCAATTCTGCCATACTGTGGAGTTGTATCAGGGAACTTGGCCAATACGTCTTCAAGGTCTGCGACTATCTTGTCATATAATGCGGCTCTACTCTCTGCCTGTAGTGGTTCTACACCATAAGCTGTATCATCCCATGCTATTACGGCGCGACCGAAAATGTCGATCACATGGTAGTAGCTCATATCGCGCAATGCGCGAGCTTCGAGAGCAAATTGCTCTACGTCGATTCCATCAAGACTTACTCCATAGCTGCCTGCATTGTTAAGGAAGCGAAGGAAATCGTTACATACAGCTATGTGAGTATAAAGACGGGAATATACCAGGTCTACGACAGGATTGCCTGCAGACCAGTTGGTCTGTACGAAATCAGCCACTCCTGCGTCAGACGAATAAATCCATGCATACTCATCCGTGGGGAATTCATTCGCCATGAATACCGCACGGTTATAGCATGACATACCTGCGTCGGGAGAGGAGATTTCTGAGTTTCCGGCACCTCCCTGGCCTGACACAGCCATACCGGAGTAGCATTTTGCAAGATAGCCACCTACATATCCTTTAGGATCACTTGCGAAGTCTGTCGGAGTCAGCACCTGCGGATCTTTCGGAAGCTGGTCAAGATCATTGACGCAAGATACCATCATGCCTGAAGACATTAAAGCAGCTGCGACGAAAATTTTATTTATATATTTCATATTGATAATGTCAATTGAGGGTTAGAATGTAGCGATTAGACCAATGGTATAGCTGACAGGACGCGGATAGGTTGAGTTATCTACACCACTGAATACTTCAGGATCAATACCCTTATATTTAGTGATCACAAATGGATTCTGGACTGCTCCGTAAAGACGCAGACGAAGATTTCCATCTATGAGACTGGGCCAAGTGTAGCCTAATGTGATGTTGTCACACCTTACATAACCTGCATTTTCAAGATAGTAATCGCTCAGATACTGGCTATTCTCGAAGTAGATGTCATTATGGACAAGGTTGCGGAGAGTAGAGTTCGTAAAGGTATTAGCCATAAACGACCGCTTCGCACGCACATTATTATAAACGTAATTTCCAATGGAAGCACGAAGCTGGAAGCTGAGGTCCCAGTTCTTATAAGAGAAGTTGTTGTTCCAGCTCATAGTGACTTTCGGATCTGGAGAATGCTTGATGACACGGTCAGAGTCATTTATTTCTCCATCTCCATTCTGGTCTACGTAGCAGCCTTCAATAGGCATTCCATTAAGATCATACACCTGCTCATAAAGGTAGAATGATTTTGCTGCTTCGCCAACCGTATTGACCTGACATTTCATACCGGTGGAGCCCATACCTGACTCACTTACCTCCATAATCTGGCCACTTACAAGATCTGTGATCTTATTGCGATTCCACGCTACGTTATAGCTTGTATTCCAAGTAAAGTCATCGGTATCGATTATGCGAGCTCCGATGGTTGCTTCTAAACCGATGTTACGGAGTGAACCAATGTTCTTGGTAAGTACATTAGTGGTTGCGGCACCTGGCGATACAGTTACAGCGGCAAGGAGATCCTTGGAATCACGCAAATACCAATCCAAGGCTACAGTCAGGCGATTGTTCCACCATCCCATATCCAAACCAACGTTCCATGTGGTAGTAGTTTCCCACTTTAGGTCGGGATTGTATCCATTCGGATAGTAAGTATACATCCATCCACTGCCGGTATAGACATTCGGGTAATATGATCCTGGCTGTGACACTTGGAAAGTAGGCATGAAATCAAACAGACCACCTACCGACTGCTGACCTGTCTGGCCCCAGCCTAATCTAAGCTTAAAGTCATTCATGTTTGAGTTGGCATTTTCCATAAACGGCATGTTATTGATCTTCCAACCCAATGCGAGTGATGGGAATAGACCCCAGCGTTTGTCTTTGGCAAAGCGGGATGTTCCGTCATCTCGAAGTGTAAATGTCAATAAATATGTATCCTTGAAGCTATAGTTCAAGCGACCGAAGAATGATACGAGCTGAAGAACGCCTGAATCCCATCGATATTCAGGATTGTCATTATAGGAGTGACCTACTCTATCTGCAGTTGCCTGATTGATGGAAAGCTGTCCATCATTACTGATGATGAAGCCGGGAGTAGTGAAAACAGTGGCATTGTTACGGCCATGTGAGTCAAAACGCTGCCAAGAATAACCGGCCATTACGTCTAAGTTTGACTGAATCGCTTCAAATTCCTTCTTATAATTAGCATAGAAATCCAGAAGCGTATTGCGTCGAAGTTCGTAGGCATGATAATGAGTTCCGGCACCATCGTTATAATTGGAGTTCCAAGCTGTCGGACTATTCTGTGCTGTGTAGACATTGCTAAAAGAACGGGTAACATCATAGCCGAGATTCAAGTTGAAGTGGAGTTCCGGAAGGAAATGTAGAGCGTAGTCAATCTGCAGGTTACCGTTGCTACGATACACATTTGACTTGTTATCCTTGTCGGTAGCCTGAGCAACCGGGTTTATTGTTCCCTGGGTATTCCATGCGTATCCCAGAAGGTTTGCACTGAATCCATTGTAAAGATATGGGAATTCAGCATTGCCTGAAGGAATATTACTGTATACAGGGCGCGTCGGGTCAGCGTCGACTGCGTTACCCGTACAGCTTTCATCTGTGAACTGATTGTGCAGATAGTAACCTTTTACATTTGCACTTACCTTAAGCAGACCACCAAAAAATTCCGGAGTCAGATTGAATCCTACAGTGGTACGCTGCATCCTCGAATCCTTGAGGATACCATTATTGTCTGTATAGGAAGCAGATACTCGATACGGCAACCAATTTGCCTTACCGCCGACAGATAGGTTATATTCGTGAGAAATCGCTGTACGCAAAACCTCCTTCTGCCAATCTGTATCGGCTGTTCCAAGAGCACGGAATTGATTGGAATCTTCGCCATAGCGTTGGGTAATGATATTGCGATACTCGTTGCCGTTAAGGACATCCCACGTCTTGCGAGCGTGATTTACAGACATATTGGCTGAGAAATTGACCTGAGGACGTCCACCCTTACCCTTCTTTGTGGTAATGATGATGACACCGTTAGATGCACGGCTACCATAGATTGCGGTTGCGGAGGCATCCTTAAGAATGGTCATGCTCTCAATATTGTCTGGAGAGATCATTGCCAAGGGGTTAGCCATACCATTTATACCGTCGTTACTCAATGGTACACCGTCAAGCACGATCAGTGGATCGTTGGATGCGTTAAGAGAAGCACCACCACGGATACGGATTGTAGCGCCACCTTCAGGACTACCTCCATTAGAAGTCACGACTACACCGGGGCTTGCACCGACGAGAAGATCCTGGGCGGAAGTAGAGATACCGGCCTCGATTTCATCGGGGGTCACAAGAGCCACCGATCCAGTAGCATCCGATTTCTTTACGGAGCCGTAACCGATCACGACTGTCTCGGCAAGCATGGTGGCATTGTCCTGAAGTGTTACTTTGATCTCTGTGCGACCATTGACCGGGACTTCCTGTGTGTCATAACCGATGTAGCTGATCACGAGAGTGGCATCCGGTGCGACATTGAGCGTGAAATTACCGTCGAAGTCAGTCGCAGTGCCGTTTGAGGTGCCTTTTTCCATTACGGTGGCACCGATTAAGGGTTCGCCCGTAGTGTCATCCACCATTCCGTGGACTTCTATCTTCTGGGCCAGGGCGGGAAGCGTGAAGGTCAATAGCATGGCTATCGCCAGCAGCGCTTTCCGGCTGAGTGTAAAACAAACGTTTTTCATGCAGGTTTTTTTTAAGTACTACATATATTTAATTGATCTCAGATTCAGGTTAATTTTTCAAGTTTCACTTACTCTGATTCTCCTCTTTGCGCCTTTGCGCGTGAGTAAAAGAGCATGCGGAAGTTGAGTTTATTAGGTTTAGATGGAGAGCGAACCAATTCCAAGTGCCAAAATTAATACATTTTTTAACAAATATGGTTCATTTTTATTAAAAAAATTTTACACCCCTTGGATTTTTAACTCTTATTAACATTTGCACAAATAAGAAAAAAGGTGTAATTTTGCATCCACAATCGATCATTCATTCAAGGTTCGCTTGTTCTTGCATATAAATTCGCAATACCTTAGCGCAGGCACTGCGCTTGTTCTCTGCGAGCTCCGGGCGATGCGGAGCAGCCCGCAATCTTTGCGAGCTTGCTACAACCGCGACGCGAAGCTTACCAAAGCATTGAAACTCTGCGCCTTTGCGCCCTTTGCGTGAGATTTTTAGAGCTTGCAAAAGTTGGGTCATTTATAGTTCATCGTTCATAACTCATCGTTGATTTAATGCTAATAGACAAGATAAGATCCGGAGAGAGCCTGAGTTTCGGCCAGCAACTTAAGCTGACCGCCCAATTGTCGTGGCCCGCCATGATGGCGCAGCTCTCGAGCATGATGATGCAGTATATAGATGCGGCGATGGTAGGTCATCTCGGCGCAGATCCCTCCGCATCTGTCGGACTTGTGTCTACATCTCTGTGGCTTTTCTGGGGAATATGCTCGGCTGTCACGATGGGCTTCTCCGTCCAGGTGGCTCACAGCATCGGAGCCTCTGACCATGCTCGGGGTCGGCGTATACTTCGGCAGAGTATCACTGCATGCCTTCTTTTTAGCCTTGTCGTGGCGTTGGTAGGAGCGGCAATTGCATGGCCTCTTCCGCACTGGTTGGGAGGAAAGGAAAGCATCTGCCATGACGCATCAGTCTATTTCCTCGTATTCGTGCTTGCTCTCCCTCTATTCACCATGAATTATCTTGGAGGCGGTATGCTCCGTTGCAGTGGAAATATGAAAGTGCCCGGAGGTCTCAATGTCCTTATGTGTGTGCTCGATGTCATTTTCAACTTCCTCCTCATTTTCCCTACCCGCCAGATCGACATTGAAGGACTGCATATTTCTATGCCCGGTGCCGGACTCGGAGTCCTCGGAGCAGCCCTGGGCACAGCCGCGGCTGAGATAGTCACGGCTGGACTGATGATGTATTTCCTATGCTTCCGTCAGGATGGACTTGCCATAGCAAAAATCAAGGAGAAAGACAGAAGCTTCAAGCCGGAATGGGAGATATTGCGCAAAGCACTGAAGGTTTCTGCGCCCATGACTCTCGAACACGTGGTAATATGCGGAGCGCAAATTGCAGTGACGGTCATTGTAGCCCCTTTGGGAGTCATGGCAATTGCCGCCAATGCCTTTGCAGTGACCGCTGAAAGCCTTTGCTACATGCCCGGCTATGGCATTGCAGATGCTGCCACTACCCTTGTAGGCCAGAGTTATGGCGCTAAACGAAAAGACCTTGCAAAACGATTCGGATATATCACCGTCGGACTCGGCATGCTCACCATGACAATAATGGGCGTCGTGATGTATATACTCGCCCCGGAAGCCATGGAGCTTATGACTCCCGTCAAGGATATAATCGACTTAGGTGCAAGCGCACTGAGGATTGAGGCATTTGCCGAGCCGATGTTTGCAGCCTCCATCGTGGCATACGGAGTCATGGTAGGGGTCGGCGACACTGTCCTCCCGGCAGCCATGAACTTCAGCAGCATCTGGCTCGTGAGGGTACCCCTCGCAGCCTGGCTTGCCCCGACGATGGGGCTCAACGGCGTATGGATCGCCATGTGCATCGAGCTCTGCTTCCGCGGAGCCATCTTCCTCTGGCGTCTCCTCTCCGGAGCCTGGCTAAAAAAAGGCCTCTAACCCCTCCCCACAAAAACGCCCCCCGCATAAACCAACGTAATAAAGCATGCTCCGCATGCGCCCCACCAAGTCAAATAGAAACCCAGCGTCAACTAACGTAATAAAGCATGCTCCGCATGCGCCCCACAGCGTCCAATAGGAATCATGCAATGCGGAGCGGAGCGAGCGAGCCTTTGCGTGCTTTGCTTCCGAGTGGAGTATTTGTATTTCATAATTCATAATTCATAAC
>CAMWQY010000077.1 GCA_947176355.1 uncultured Porphyromonadaceae bacterium | reverse complement strand
TCGACCCTGACGGCCCCGGCATGACCGCATCCGGCGCCCTATGCTCTCCCCGCCAAACGGTGACGGGGTATGGAAAGCAGGCTTTCCAGCCTGCGCCCAATATTTTGTTAGTCTATACTTTCCACATCTCTCTATATATAGCGCCTCGGATCTGCAGCATCCAAACTGCAGGTTCAAGGCGCTATTTTTTTTTGAAAACATGTCACGTACCCGACCTCAACTCGTTTTCACTTTCTTTAAACTTCGGGGAAAAACAATGCCGTGAACTTTTATGTTATTATTAATGAAGTTTGGCACGGTATTTGCTAAGTTAATTCCGGAAGGTTGTTGGCAATCGTTCCAAACATTATTAAAAATAAAAGTATAACCCTATAAAACGAATAACAGAAATGAACATCAAACCACTTGGCGACCGCGTGCTTATCCAGCCGACTGCCGCAGAAGAAGTGACAATGTCAGGAATCATCATTCCTGACTCAGCTAAAGAAAAACCCCTCCGTGGCAAAGTGCTCGCAGCTGGCAACGGAACAAAAGACGAGGACATGATCCTCAAGGCCGGCGACGAAGTGCTCTATGGAAAATACGCTGGCACTGAAATAGAATTCGAAGGCGAAAAATACCTTATCATGCGTCAAAGCGACGTTCTCGCCGTAATCGCATAATCACAGTTTAAGAGGTTTAATAGTTTAGAAAGTTTAGAAGCAGGGAATTTCAGACATCTACTTTTAATTCTATTAATTCTAAACAATTAAAATAAACACTTAAACCATTTAAACATTTTAAACTAAAAAAATACAACTATAAAAATGGCAAAGATCATTAAATTCAACATACAAGCTCGCGAAGAGCTTAAAAAAGGTGTCGACGCTCTTGCCGATGCAGTAAAAGTTACACTCGGTCCTAAGGGCCGCAATGTTATCATCGAAAAGAAATTCGGTGCTCCTCACATCACTAAGGATGGTGTGACTGTAGCTAAGGAAATCGAACTTGAAAACGCTTTCGAAAACATGGGCGCTCAGCTCGTGAAGGAAGTGGCTTCAAAGACCGGCGATCAGGCCGGTGACGGTACTACTACTGCTACTGTACTTGCTCAGGCTATCGTAACGGAAGGACTGAAGAACGTAGCTGCCGGTGCTAATCCTATGGATCTCAAGCGTGGTATCGACAAGGCTGTATCCAAGGTTGTGGAAGGCATCAAGGGTATGAGCCAGGAAGTTGACGACGACATGGCTAAGATTGAGAACGTTGCCCGTATTTCCGCCAACAATGACGAGGAAATCGGCCGTCTTATCGCTGAAGCTATGAAGACTGTCAAGAAAGAAGGCGTAATCACTGTTGAAGAAGCTAAGGGTACTGAAACTACTGTTGAAGTAGTAGAAGGTATGCAGTTCGACCGTGGCTATATCAGCCCTTATTTCGTGACCAACTCAGAGAAGATGGAATGTGAGATGGATTCTCCATTCATCCTCCTTTACGACAAGAAGATCTCTAATCTTCAGGAGATGCTTCCAATCCTCGAGGCTGTTGCTCAGACAGGTCGTCCTCTCCTTATCATCGCTGAGGATGTCGACAATGAGGCTCTTGCTACTCTCGTAGTAAACCGTCTCCGCGGTAGCTTGAAGATTTGCGCAGTTAAGGCTCCTGGATTTGGCGACCGTCGTAAAGAAATGCTTGAAGATATTGCAATCCTTACCGGTGGCAATGTGATCAGCGAAGTTAAAGGTATGCAACTCAAGCAAGCTACTGTTAACGATCTCGGCACAGCTGAGAAGGTGACTGTCAATAAAGACAACACCACTATCGTCAACGGTGCAGGAAGTAAGGAAGCTATCGATGCTCGTGTAGCTCAGATCAAGGCTCAGATTGAGACCACAACTTCTGACTACGACAAGGAGAAACTCCACGAGCGCCTTGCAAAACTCGCAGGTGGCGTAGCAGTTCTTTATATCGGTGCTCCCTCTGAAGTGGAGATGAAGGAAAAGAAAGACCGTGTTGACGATGCACTGAGCGCAACTCGCGCTGCTATCGCTGAAGGTATTGTCCCCGGTGGTGGCGTGGCTTACATTCGTTGCCTCTCAGCTCTCGATGAGCTCAAGGGAGAGAACAACGATGAGACTACAGGTATCGCTATCATCCGCCGTGCGATAGAAGAACCACTCCGCCAGATCGTAGCAAATGCAGGTCTTGAGGGTGCTGTAATTGTTCAGAAAGTGAAAGAAGGCGAAGGCGACTTCGGCTACAATGCACGCACTGACAGTTATGAGAACTTCTTCGCAACAGGAGTTATCGACCCTGCCAAGGTGACTCGTGTGGCTCTCGAGAACGCAGCAAGCATTGCAGGCATGTTCCTGACCACTGAATGCGTCATCGCAGACAAGAAAGAAGAGAATCCCGCTCCTGCAATGCCCGCAGGTGGCATGCCTGGCATGATGTAATCCATCATCGGTAAAGATAATTCAAGGCGGGGATAATCATATCACTCCCCGCCTTAACCATTTTTGGCACGCCATTTGATACATGGAAAGCAGGCTTTGGCTTCGCCCAAGCTAAAGCAAGTCCAGCCTGCGCCCTAAAAAAGACAAAAACAAATATATATAGATGAAAAACGACTATTCAAAGCAATTCAGACCAATCTTGGAGCAATCCTACAACATCGCCCAGGAGTTTGACTCAAAAGTGATCACAAGCGAACACTTTGTGCTGGCAGCCCTGCGCGACGAAAACGGCTATGCCCTCAAGATTCTGAAGCAACTCAGAGTCCCCATCGAAAAGATGCGAAAAGAAGTGGAAGAAGTGATTTCTGAGCAGGTCTCCTCAACAGAGGCTACAACCCTCTTTGAGCAGCAATACCGCATCAGTCTCCCTGCCATCCGCCATCTTCAGCTCGCTACTTCGGAGGCCCGCAAGATGCACTCACCGGTGATCGGCGGAGAGCATATTTTGCTTGCCCTAATCCACGACCAGCGAAATATGGACAATGAGTTTCTTCGTGAATTCAAGGAGAAATATCTAAATTTCGACATCTCTATACAATCGATAGGTCCCGGACAAATTCCTCCATTCCCATTCGGACAGAAAGATGCAAATGAAGAGCCCGATATGGATGAGGAGGACGAGGATGAATTTGAATCAACAGCTCCCTCCGGTTCTCGGTCAAGGAGCAGTTCCAAGGGAAATGAAAAGTCTGACACTCCTGCTCTTGACAAATTTGGCTATGATATGACAAAGGCAGCCGCTGAAGGACGATTGGACCCGGTGGTAGGACGTGAGACTGAAATCGAACGCCTTGCTCAGATTCTTTCACGCCGGAAAAAGAACAATCCTGTACTTATCGGCGAACCCGGTGTCGGAAAATCAGCAATCGTAGAAGGGCTTGCCCTCCGAATCAACCAGCGTAAGGTGAGCCGTGTGCTCTTCAATAAGAGAGTGATCGGTCTTGACATGGCTGGCATGGTTGCCGGCACAAAATATAGAGGTCAGTTTGAGGAAAGAATTAAGGCAGTTCTCGACGAACTCCAGAAAAATCCTAATATCATCCTTTTCATTGACGAGATTCACACCATAGTAGGTGCAGGTAGTGCACCCGGCACTATGGATGCTGCAAATATGTTGAAGCCGGCACTTGCACGCGGTGAAATCCAATGTATTGGTGCCACTACCCTGGATGAATATCGCAAGAATATTGAGAAGGATGGCGCACTCGAACGTCGCTTCCAGAAGGTGATTGTCGAACCTACTTCACCGGAGGAAACCCTTGAGATCTTAAATCAGGTGAAATCAAAATATGAGGATCACCATAATGTAAGATATACCGACGAGGCGCTTAAGGCTTGCGTGGAACTGACCGAACGCTATGTAAGCGACCGCAATTTCCCCGATAAGGCACTCGATGCCCTTGACGAAGCCGGAAGCCGCGTGCATATCAGCAACATTATCGTACCCGAAGAGATCGACAATCTTGAAAATGAGATAGCAACCACCACTGAGCAGAAGCTAAAAGCTGCCAATGAGCAGGATTTTGGTAAGGCTAAGGAACTGCGGGATCGTGAGAATTCCCTCAAGGCAGAACTTGAAAAAGTGAAAGGTCAGTGGGAAGCGAAACTCGATAAGGAGCGTCAGACTGTCGATGACGAAAAAGTTGCAGAGGTAGTGGCTATGATGACCGGAGTTCCTACACAACGAATAGCTCAAACGGAAGGCAATCGTCTTCTTGAGATGGGCAATACGCTCAAAGGATCAGTCATAGGGCAAGACGAGGCTATTAAAAAGGTTGTCAAGGCTATCCAGCGCAACCGTATCGGACTCAAGGACCCCGAAAAGCCAATCGGCGTCTTCATGTTCCTCGGACCTACAGGTGTAGGAAAGACTCACCTTGCTAAGAAACTTGCCGAATATCTTTTCGACAGCACAGATTCCCTTATCCGCGTAGATATGAGCGAATTCATGGAGAAGTTCACGGTCAGCCGACTCGTCGGAGCACCTCCGGGGTATGTTGGCTACGAGGAAGGTGGTCAGCTCACTGAAAAAGTTCGTCGCCGCCCATACTCAGTAGTGCTTCTCGACGAGATTGAAAAGGCACATCCCGACGTGTTCAATCTTCTTCTCCAAGTGATGGATGAAGGCAGACTGACAGACTCTCTTGGACGCCGGATAGATTTCAAGAACACTATAATCATCATGACATCAAATGTAGGAAGTCGCCAGCTGAAAGATTTCGGCACATCCGGAGTCGGTTTCAATACTGCTTCCGACGACAAGAAGCAGGCTCAGGGTGTGATATCAAAAGCTCTCAACAGAGCATTTTCACCGGAGTTCCTCAACCGAATCGATGATATCGTGATGTTCGACCAACTCGACAAGGAAGCTATCTTCAAGATCATCGATGTAGAGCTCAAAGACTTCTACAGCCGTGTGATGAAGCTTGGTTATGAACTAAAGCTATCAGACGATGCCAAAGAGTTTATCGCGACAAAAGGCTACGATAAGAATTTCGGAGCCCGTCCTCTAAAGCGAGCTATTCAGAAATATCTTGAAGACGACCTCGCAGAGCTCCTCTTGAAGCTTAATGCCGACGGCAAACTTGGCGGTGTGATTGAAGTCAGCCGCAAGGATCCTGAATCCGAACATCTTGATTTCAACTACAATGACCCTTGCCAATGAGCATCTTAATAAAAGCAAAGCGTTGCCAACCACGGCAACGCTTTTTTTATATTACCAATCCATAAACTTATCATTTTGACTATTTGTCAATTTGTCAATTTCATAACCATTAACATCATAACCCAATAATCCTCAACTTTCGCCTACGAAAGTTGAATTAAATTTGCATATCTCAGTTTTTTTGAGTAATTTTGTAGGTTGAAAAGATTAGGCAATAAAAAATGGTTATTGACGAAGATAAGATAATTCCGGTCAATATAGAATCGGAAATGAAGAGCGCCTACATCGACTATTCGATGTCGGTAATTGTCTCGCGTGCCCTCCCGGATGTACGCGATGGTTTTAAGCCTGTCCACCGCCGTGTCCTTTACGGAATGGGCGAAGTGGGCAACTATTATTCTGGCGACACTAAGAAATCAGCACGTATAGTCGGCGACGTGATGGGTCACTATCACCCACACGGAGACTCATCAATCTATATGACAATGGTCCGACTCGCCCAGGAATGGTCATTGCGTTACCCTCTCGTCTTCGGACAAGGCAACTTCGGTTCTATCGACGGTGACTCTCCTGCAGCTATGCGTTACACCGAGGTCAAGCTCTCCCGTATGGGCGAAGAAATGCTCCGTGACCTCGATTCTGACACTGTAGATTTCGTCCCCAACTTCGATAATACTACAAAGGAACCGACTGTACTTCCAACACGTATTCCCAACCTGCTTGTCAACGGGGCAGCCGGTATCGCCGTGGGAATGGCAACCAATATGCCACCTCACAACCTTACAGAGGCACTCAACGCATCACTCGCCCTCATTGACAATCCCGATATTGATATTGACGGACTGATGCAATATATCACAGCCCCGGACTTCCCTACCGGAGGTGAGATTTTCGGCATGCAAGGCGTACGCGATGCATACGAGACAGGTAGAGGCAGAATAGTGCTTCGTGCCAAGGCAGAAATCGAATCAAATGGCACTCACGATCAGATTATCGTCAGTGAAATCCCATACGGCGTTCTTAAAAACGACCTTGTGAAGAGTATCGCAGATATGGTGGAGGAAAAGAAGATCGAAGGAATTTCCGACATCACCGACACATCGGCTCGCGGCAAGATTCATATCGCCATCGATATAAAGAGAGACGCTAATGCTCGAGTAGTACTCAACAAACTATACAAACTGACTCAGCTCCAGACAAGCTTCAGTGTCAACAATGTAGCCCTTGTAAATGGACGTCCTCGCACTCTAAACCTAAAGGAAATTCTACAGTATTTCGTAGAACATCGCCATGAAGTCGTAATCCGTCGCACAAAATTCTTGCTCCGCAAAGCTGAAGAACGCGCTCACATCCTTAAAGGACTGATGATCGCATGCGACAATATCGACGAAGTGATCCAAATCATCCGCAGTTCGAGGACTACTGAGGAGGCTCGCGAGAGACTTAGCCAAAACTTCGAGCTTGACGAGATTCAGACCCGTGCTATTGTCGAGATGCGTCTCCGTCAGCTCACCGGACTGGAAATGGATAAGTTGCATGCTGAATACGATGAGCTTATGAAGCAAATCGAATTCTACAATCAGATCCTTACCGATGATGCTGTCTGCCGCAACGTGATGAAGGAAGAGCTTATTGAAATCCGCGATAAATTCGGCGACGAACGACGCACTAAGATAAGCAAATTCTCAAGCGACCTGAATGCTGAGGATTTCTATCCCGACGACGACATGATCATCACAATATCTCACTTGGGATATATCAAACGCACGCCTCTCACTGAATTCCGTGCACAAAATCGTGGCGGAGTCGGTGCGAAAGGAAGCAGCACACGCGACCAAGACTTCATCGAGCACATCTATCCGGCTACTAACCACAATTATATGCTCTTCTTTACAAATAAGGGGCGTTGCTATTGGTTGAAGGTATACGAAATACCTGAGTTTGCCAAGAATTCTAAGGGACGCGCTATCCAGAATCTTTTGAATATTGATGCTGACGATGCTGTCAATGCATTCATCTGTATCAAGAATCTCAACGATGAAGATTTTGTAAAGAATCATAATCTCTTGTTTGCCACACGCAATGGAGTCGTAAAAAAGACACCTCTTGAAGCCTACAGTCGACCCAGAGCCAACGGCGTCAATGCAATCATCATCCGCGAAGATGACTCATTGCTCCAAGTCGAGCTTACCGATGGCGACACTCAAGTGATTCTCGCAAGCAAAGCCGGCTACGCTACCCGATTCAGTGAGTCAGAGCTCCGCGAAATGGGACGTGTATCTACCGGTGTTCGCGGCATGACGCTTCGTGGAGAAGGAGATGAAGTAATAGGAATGGTCACTGCTAAAACTGACGACAACGAACATAGCATTCTCGTAGTGTCAGAAAACGGCTTTGGCAAACGCACTCACCTTGACGATTACCCCGTCAGCATGCACCGCGGTGGCAAAGGAGTGAAGACCCTAAACATCACTGACAAGACAGGTAACCTCGTGGCCATCAAGAAAGTGACGGATGCCAACGACTTGATGATCATCAACCAAAGTGGAATAACATTGCGTCTACCAATGGACACGCTCCGTCTGCAAGGACGCAACACACAAGGTGTCAAGCTGATTGATCTCACCAAGCGTGGCGACCGAATAGCTTCCGTCTGTGTGGTAGATTCCGACCCGGAAGAGGAGATCGAAGAGGAATTGAACGCAGTGCAATCTGACAGCGAAATCTCTGAAGAAATCCAGGTGGAAACCGAAACTACAGAAACAGAAATAACAGAAATTGAAAATACAACTGAAAACGAAACTAATAACGAAAATAATCAATAATCTATAAAATTAATCAAGATGAAAAAGCTCATGACATTTGCGCTCTGCTTCGCCGCTATTGGCTCTATGAGCGCTCAGAAAGCTAATGTGGAAGCTGCTAAAAAGCTTTCAGGCAAACCCGACAAGATTGAAGAGGCTCGCTCTTTGATCAACGAGGCTATGCAAAACCCTGAAACTGCCAACGATGCACAGACATACTTTATCGCCGGCAAGATCGAGTTCGACGCGTTTGACAAGGATCTTACCAACAGCATGATCAATCCTGCTTCCGTAGACAATATCAAGATGGGACAGAATCTGCTCAACGGCTACAACAACTACGTGAAAGCAATTCCTCTTGCTGCTGTTCCCAATGAAAAAGGTAAAGTCGACACCAAGACTCCAAAGACTATCGTAAGTTCTCTCAAAGGTCATGTAAATGACTATTTTAAGGCTGGAGCTGACTTCTTCAACGCTCAAAAAGTATACCCTGAAGCATACGAATGCTTCATGATCTACGCCGACATGCCTGAGCAGGAATTCATGCAGGGTGAGAAACTGGAACTTCCTGAGGCTGATCGTGGCACTGCATACTTTAACGCAGGCCTGGCTGCATATTCCGGCAATGAAATCTATAAGAGTGCCGATGCATTCCGTAAGGCTCGTGGTGTAGGTTACGAAGATAAGCAAGCCTATATCTATGAGATAGCTTGCTGGCAAGCCGCTGCTCAGCGCGATTCAACTATGGTAGAGACTGCACAGCAGAAAATCATGGAAGTTGCTGATGCCGGCTACCAAAAATTTGGTATGGATGAACCCCTCTTCATCAACAACATCGTCAATTTCCTCGTGGCTGACGGCAAAAATGATGAAGCCGTAGCAAAAGTGACTGAGCTCATTGCCGCTAATCCTGACAATGCCGGACTTTATGGTCTTCGTGGTTTTGTCTACGACCGTATGGACAAGGATGATGAGTCTGTAGCAGACTACAGAAAGGCAGTTTCTCTCGACAATGTTGATTTCGAGACTCTTAAAAATGCCGGAAAGAAGATATATCGTGTTGGCGCCAACAAGTTTAACGCCATCGAAGGCAATAGCGAAGAGGCTCGCGCCGCTCGTCTTGACGCAAAGACCAACTACTTCGAAGCAGCCAAGAAGATCACAGACAAAGCTAAGGCAATGAATTCCAACGACAGCGACCTCGACTATCTGATTGAGAGCATCGACTACGCTCTCACTACTTTCTTCAACTAAACAGTCAAGGATTACTAATAATCCTTATAAATACTATGGGCACAGATGAAATAAAGTCATCTGTGCCCATTTTTTATTTTCTAAATATTTTTTTACGTTTAGTCAAAAAATTTATATGTCTATATGTATAATATTTGAAAAAAAATAAGTAACTTTGCAAGTCGAAAAGTTAGACTTTAAAAATATGGGACTTTTTTCATTAACTCAAGAAATTGCAATGGACCTTGGCACTGCCAACTCCATTATTATACATAAAGATAAGATTGTAGTCAATCAGCCATCAGTTGTGGCAATTGACAATAAGACAGATAAACTCCTTGCAGTGGGAGAAGATGCCCACCAGATGGAAGGCAAGGAGCCTCCAGGCATACGAACCATCCGTCCGCTACGCGACGGAGTGATTGCCGACTTCAACGCGGCTGAGCAAATGATCCGAGGCCTCGTCAAGATGGTCAATAGCAAGCGCCGTTGGTTCTCCCCCAGCCTCCGAATGGTGGTTTGTATCCCGTCAGGATCTACCGAAGTTGAAATCCGTGCAGTACGCGACTCAAGCGAGCATGCCGGAGGTCGAGATGTATTTATGATCTATGAGCCAATGGCAGCCGCACTTGGCATCGGACTCGATGTAGAGGCACCGGAAGGCAATATGATAGTCGATATAGGCGGTGGCAGTACTGAAATCGCGGTAATATCGCTCGGTGGAATTGTCAGCAACAAAAG
>CAMWQY010000076.1 GCA_947176355.1 uncultured Porphyromonadaceae bacterium | reverse complement strand
TATCAAGTCATTCCCCGAGCGTCCGGAGATCGAAATCCTCAATGGCAGATATGGCCCTTACTTCACGTATCTGCCGGATGGCGCAAAAAAGAAAATCAATTATAAGATTCCTAAAGGCACAGATCCACTCTCATTGACATTGGAAGATGTGCTTAAACTCATAGAGCAGCAGGATGCCGCTCCAAGAAAGCGTCCCACTGCACGTTCTAAAAAATAATAGCGATGATAACGCAAGAACAACTTAAAGAGGCGGAAGAACGTACCGCTGCACTAAAAAGATACCTCGACATCGACTCCAAGAAAATAGAGGTGGAGGAGGAGGAACTTCGCACGCATGTTGCAGATTTTTGGGAAGATCGTAGTAAAGCAGAGGCTCAAATGAAGAAAATCAAGGATCTTCATTTCTGGATTGACGCCTACGAGGCTCTTGAAAAGCAAGTGGAGGAACTCCGGCTTGCCTTTGATTTCGTAAAAGAAGGGCTCGTCACTGAAGAAGAAGTGGATGAGCAGTATGCCACGGTTGCCAAAGATATTGAGAATCTTGAACTCCGCAATATGCTGCGTCGAGAAGAAGACAAGCTTGGCGTAGTGCTTAAGATAAATTCCGGTGCCGGCGGCACTGAAAGTCAGGACTGGGCTCAGATGCTTATGCGTCTTTACCTTCGTTATGCAGAGCGTCATGGTTATAAGACATCTATTGCTCAGCTTCTTGAAGGTGATGATGCCGGCATCAAGTCGGTGACAATCAATATCGAAGGAGACTATGCCTACGGCTACCTTAAGAGCGAGAACGGTGTGCACCGTCTTGTGCGTGTAAGTCCTTATAATGCACAGGGCAAGCGTATGACATCATTTGCATCCGTATTTGTCACTCCTCTTGTAGATGATACTATTGAAATCAATGTAGAGCAGGCACGTATATCATGGGATACATTCCGTTCAGGTGGAGCAGGAGGTCAAAATGTCAATAAGGTGGAATCAGGAGTTCGTCTGCGCTACCAATATAAAGACCCATATACCGGTGAAGAAGAAGAGATCCTCATTGAAAATACGGAGACTCGCGACCAACCCAAGAACAAAGAAAACGCCCTGCGCCACCTCCGCTCGATATTGTACGAGAAGGAGATGAACCATCGTCTTGAAGAGCAGGCTAAGGTAGAGGCTGGCAAGAAGAAGATAGAATGGGGATCGCAGATCCGCAGCTATGTCTTCGACGACCGCCGCGTGAAAGACCACCGTACCAACTATCAGACTTCTGACGTCAACTCAGTGATGGATGGCGAAATCGACGAGTTCATCAAAGCTTATTTAATGGAGTTTGCCGCTACTGAAAACTAAACCTCCGATAGCCTGTGAGATATACATTGATTATTATTGCTATGGCGTTGTGTGCCACTTGTCTATATGCAAGTGACGATATGCGTCGCTGGGAAGGTGAAGTATTCGCCGGTCCCAACATAGGAATCGGTAAAACAGACGAACGCTATGCTTATTATTCCCATATCGAAGATAGTCATCCTCTTATAGGTTATGCTTTAGGTCTTGAGGCCAGATATAATTTTGAGAAGTTGCCACTTGATGTGGGCTTGCGGTTTGCTTTTTCCAAGACCGGCTATAATGAGGAATGGAAATCAGATGGTGATCTCCCAAGCGGATATGAGCCGTATGATTATTGGTCAAAAGAGTACTACAATTCATTCGTTTTAGCAGCGGTCGGAGATTGGAAATTCAATTTGAGAAAGAATCTCACCCCTTTTGTCGGAGCCGGACTTGGAGTGGCTTTCAATGAATTACATTATCATAATATGGCCAAACCATTCATAATGCCAAGGGTTGGATTCAATGTAAAAGACTTTCTAAGGGTCTCATTAAGTGCCAACTTCTCCGATATGGTTCATAATAATATGGCTTTGACTGTAGGATATCTGTTTGGAAGCCTTAATTCCTCAAAGTATATCGATAAAACTACATCGTATGAAACGAGCCATCGTGTTCGTAAACTTATCAGGCAGAGCAACGTGTGTAAATGGACCGGGGTTGGAGCAATTTGCCTTGGTCTTCCTACAATGGCTACAGGATTGGTGTTTATTGCTTTTACTTATGGAGATGATAGTGGGGCTGCCATTGGAGGTATAATCACGGGAGTCGGCGGATTAATGACTTTGTCGAGCATTCCTCTTTTTATCGTCAGTCATAAGAAGCAAAATGAAGCAGTTAGATTAGCCTTGCAGACATCCTCTCTTACTCATCTTGCTCCTTCAGGAAAGCAAGCATCTACGCCGGGTGTTGGTCTATGTCTAAATTTCTGATCATTGAAGCATACTTGTAACCAAGTAATTGATCAATTTAAATGTATAGTATCGTCAAAATGTTTTCTGCTGAAATTCAGCGACAAATAATTATGAATTATGCATTTTGAATTATGCATTACAATTTAATTGATTTTTAATAATTGATCTAATATACCCCGGTTGTTGTTCAGTCGGGGCACTTTGCGTTGGCCTCCCAGCTTGTGGTTGCCGGCGTTGGCGAGCCAGTCGTCGAAAAGTCCGGGGCGGGCGGTGATGATTTCAGGTGGGTCTAAGAAGATGGTGTGCGCCCTCTTGGCTTGATAGTCGGAATTTACCTCCTGTAATGTCTTGTCGAGGACTTCTCGGAATTTCTCTATCGAATCGGGCTCTTTATCCCATTCTATCAACCATTGATGATGCCCGCGACGATTATTGTGCGCATAGAAAGGTCCGGCAGTGTAATTTGAGATGCTTGCTCCTGTAGCTTCGCATGCCGCTTCGATGGCACGGTTGGCATTGTCTTCCATTACTTCCTCTCCGAAAGCATTTATGAAACTTCTTGTCCGTCCTGCTATCCTGATCTTTACAGGGTCGGTGACTGTCACAGTCACTGTATCTCCCAAATGATAACGCCAAAGGCCATTGCTGCTGCTTATCAACAACTCGTATGTATGCCCGGGCTTTACCTCCCAAGCCGGAACCGGATCTCCGCCTCCGAGTGGCTCAAATTCATAGAAGACGGAGCCATCAAGGATTAAAAGCATCGAATGATCTGAAAAATCATTTTGGAAAGCAAAGAAGCCCTCACTTGCATTATACGTCTCCATGAAGTGCATCTTATCCTGGTCGGTAAGTGCTTCATATTCCTTGCGGTATGGACGGAAGTCAATCCCTCCATGGAAGAAAACCTCGAGATTTGGCCATACGTCGGATATCTTATCCGCTCCTTTTATTTTGCATACTTCCTTGATTACGGTCAAGAACCATGATGGCACTCCTGATATGTTGGTGATATTTGATTTTGAGGCAGCTTCGGCAAGTGCGGGAAGTTTTTCGCTCCAATCTTCCATCAATGCAATACGCTTCTCAGGGACCCTGACCATGTCAGCGAGCTTTGGCATCCTATCGATAAGCGTCGCACTCAAGTCTCCAACCTTGACATCTGATTTAAGATTCAGCTCATTCGCAAAACTTCCCCCTAAAATTAGACTCTTGCCGGAAAAAATCCTGCTTTTGGGATTCATTTTCAGATAATGAGCCACAACGTCGGATGTCCCCGGATAATGATTCCTTCGTAGACAGTCGTTGGTGATTGGGACGAATTTAGATTTCCCTCCGCTCGTGCCGCTGCTTTGTGCAAATCGCTTGCATTTTCCGGGCCATAATACATCTTTTTCTCCTTCTACCATCCGCATGGCGTATGGGCGAATGTCATCGTATGCCACTGTCGGCACCGATGCCTGATATGCTGCTACCGGATCTGAACTTGCCAAAATATCTCTGAATCTATATTTGCGACCGATTTCAGTGTCGGCAGCCCGATTAAGAAGCCATTCGAGCTGCTTTCGTTGCAACTCTTCTACGTGACCGCTCCATTTCTCGGTCCGGTTGGCACGTGATGCAAAAATATGTCTGGCAATTGGTGTGAAATCCATGCGAAAGTTATATATAGAGTTAAAGATATTTAGTTTATGGCACCGGGTCATAGCCCGACCCTCCCCAAGGATGACACCGGCATATCCTCTTTATTGTCAGCCATCCCCCTTTCAATGCCCCATGTTTTCGTATTGCCTCTATGCCATATTGACTGCAAGTAGGCGTGAAGCGGCAACTGGGTGGAGTATGTGGCGAGATGGCATATTGATAGAAGCGTATTACTCCGGTAAGAAGTAGCTGGGCTATATTCATGGTTCACTATTTTAACAAATGTCTTCTGCTTTAGGTTGAGGATAAAGCTTTTTTCTTATTTTCGTAAGTGCAGACCCTACTGCTGCATATATACTTTCCATATCAGAGTTTTCAGTATGCAAATAGACTATTCCCAGCGACAAAGTGCGTATCGCAGGGTCTTTTTGTATCATCCGTCTAAGTGGGCTCCACTGTAGTCGGAATGCTTCTCTTATGCGTCTGCGCATCAGGACTCTGTCTACTGCATGCCGGCGTTTCTTTTTAGGGACCGTAATCATAAATTGCACCGGTCCCATCAAGTCCGGAATCTTCACGCGAAAAGACCCTTCCAACTCCTCTTGGGAAAGAGCCCGGAAGGTTATCCTTAACGGACCTGAATAGACTGACTTCCCTTTCTGAAAAAGATCTTGTACAAGGGTGCGGTGACGAAGCTTGGAGCTTTTCCGCAAAGTCAACCTTTCAGGGTAGGCACATGCATCCTCTTTTGTGTCAAGTATATTTTCAATGTTATCAGTCATCTTTGAATGCAAGTTTAAGTATGTCTGACGGAGAGCATACTATATGATCTGCGTATGCCTTGCGTAGTTCTGTGATCGGACGGAATCCCCATGTCACGCCTACTGAGTCAATGCATGCTCGCCTTGCCGTCTCAATATCAACTGCCGAATCCCCTACATGCATAGTTTCACTTTTCCGAGTGGGGTGGGAGAGGAGTATTGCAAAGTCTATGCTTGGATCAGGCTTCACAGGCCTGTCTTCTGTCTGCCCCATAACGGCTACGAATGGAATGTCGGGAAAGAAATGGTCAATGATTTTTCTTGCAGCTGACTCATATTTGTTTGTAGCCACTGCTACAGCAATGTGATTGTCTGTAAGCTGCTGAAGCATTTCCGGAATTCCCGGGTATGGCTTGGTCAGATCGGTACAGTGGGCGTCATAATATTCCCTGAAGATGGCCAGAAGCTCTTCTCTTTCTTCCGGACTTGCATCAGGCTGGGCGCGTTCGATCAGCTTCTTGACTCCGTTGCCGACCATATATGGATAAGCTGCCAACGGATGTTCATGGTATCCTTTTGCTTTTAGGGCATAGTTGCACGCCGTGCCCAAATCAGCAATCGTGTCAAGTAATGTCCCGTCGAGATCGAATATGATAAGTTTTTTCATTTTTTGTCCTTTTTTGGAGTTTGATCTACTGTGGAGAGAATGCTGCCCGTTGCAGTGATCGTCTCAAGTCTATCTCCCGGTTTTGCCAAATCCGCATTACTCACGGCCTTTCCACATATTTTTGTGATGGAATATCCTCGTTTAAGTGTCGAAGCTGGATTTAACACATCTGTTAATTTTTCAAGATTGTCCAGACGTGTCTTTTCTTTTTCAAGCAGTGATGAAGCGGCTGTCTTAAGAGTATTTGATATTCCTAAGAGCTGGGGGTATTCTATTTGGATGCGGGTATGCGATGCCATCCTTAGGGTGGTGGTGATTGCTTCTATACGTATTCGGGCTTTTGAGATTGCGTCGTTTGCTGCGGAAGGAAGAAGTGCGGAAATTGCATGCAGCTTCATGCGGGCATTCTTTAGTTGGGCATCCGCAAGAGCCGGCACCATTGTCTCGATGCTCTGTAGACGTATGTGTTCCCCTTTGAGACGCTCTGATGCGAAAGAGGTAATTCTGGAAGCCAAGTCGTATGCCCTTTGCCATGCCATGCCGACTGAATCAATCAGCCATGCTGCGACAGCTGTCGGAGTCTTGCATCTGATGCATGCTATTTCATCGAGTACACAGCGGTCGCGCTCGTGTCCGATTCCTACTACAACAGGAATTGGGTAAGTAGCCACACGCCGGGCAAGTTGAAGATCGTCAAACCCATTCATATCTGTAGTGGCTCCTCCTCCACGGATAATTACTACGCAGTCCCATTGAATAATGCTATTGGTTTGCTCTACAAGCTCGAGTGCAGCCAACACGCTTTGTGCAGTCTTGTCTCCTTGCATTATAGCAGGAAATAGCATTGTGTGGAATTCTACCCCTACAGGATTCCCTTGAAGCTGATTGATGAAGTCGCCATATCCGGCTGCTGTCTCTGACGATATTACGGCGATTTTCAAAGGAGGTTCTATGATTCTAAGATTCCTGTTTTGGGCAATGATTCCTTCGCGTTGGAGTGCTTCTAATATTTCTCGGCGGAGTCGTTCGAGGTCCCCCATCGTAAAGGCAGGGTTTACTTCTCCAATGTTGAAAGAAAGCCCGTAAGAACTGTGATAGTTGGCAGCCCCGTAAAACATCACTTTCATACCATTGGAGAGTTCTTTGCCGGTTTCCCTTAGGAATTTGTTTCGGATATAATAGAATCGGTTGGCCCAGATTGTGGCTCTCATGCGTGCGATAGTGGTGCCTCTTGAGTCTTTTTCGATTAGGGTCATGTAGCAATGTCCTCCGCTTGATGAGAGGTCGCTGATCTCTGCGGTGACCCATGCGCCCATAAGCACCGGTTCCCGGCTCATTGCAGCTGCAATGTAGCTTGAAAACTTCGAGAGAGTGTATATCGTTGGGCCTGATTGCCGATTCATTGCTTCCATACTGCAAATTTAGTGAAAATTTGCGATATTCTGAATAATTAGTGACCTGAATTGCGTTATTTCTGTTTTTTATGAGAAATATTGGGGCGTATATTCGGAAAAATTCCCTAATTTTGCATTATGTTTCCATTCGGACAGCGAATACATCATGGCTGGTTGCCGGTATCTCTTTTGGTACTGGCTGTACTTTGTGTTGTCTTATCCGGATGCAGTTCAAGTAAACACGTCCCCGATGGAAGCTATCTGCTCGACAAGGTAAATATTCGCATTGACTCTACTGGTAGGAATGAGCAACTTGATGTAGCTGAGATGCAGGCTTATTTAAGGCAGACTCCAAATCACAAGATGCTCTGGAGCATAAAGTTTCGCCTCGGTTTCTACAATATGAGTGGTAATGACTCCACCAATTGGTGGAATAAATGGATGCGTAAGCTTGGCGAACCCCCTGTCATCTACGATCCTCAACTCTCAGAAGCCAGTGCCTCTCAACTGCTTCAGTATTTGGCAAGCAAAGGCTATTTTAATGCCGATGTCGTGGTGGATTCCGTGAAAAATGCTAAGAAGAAAAAGATTGAGCTTACCTATAATCTTACTCCCGGCCCTCGCAAGGTGATATCAAAGATGGATTATGAATTCCCTGATTCAGCTGTCAAGGCAATTGTGATGGCTGACTCATCAAAATTCCTCACCTTCCCGGGGCAACCGCTTGCCAGAGATATTCTTGAGAACCAACGCACTTTGGTAGCGGATGCTCTTCGAAACAAGGGCTACTTCAAGTTTGGCAAGGAGAACATTACTTTTGTTGCTGACACTACGGAAGGAAGTCCGGATGTGGAGCTGCTGATGAAAGTCAATCCTCCATCCGGTCAGGCTAAGGATAGGGAAGATATGTATACAAAATTCCTTATACGACGAGTTACAGTCATTGCTGATGCAGATGCTATCGATACTGAGAATCCGGCTTTGGCAGTTGCCGCAGATTCAGTGAATTATCGCGGAATAGAGATTCTTTATGCCGATTCCCGTTATCTTCGTCCTTCTGTAATTGCTGATAATTGTTATCTTGCTCCCGGGGAAGTGTTTGCTCAGCGTAATGTCGACCGTACTTATCGTGCTTTTTCGCGTCTTGGAATTCTGAAGTTTATAAATGTTTCATTTGTTCCGGTCGGGCATATTGAGGATAATGGTCTGCTCGATGTGTATGTGATGCTGACTCCCGGAAAGTCACAGACGGCAAGCGTAGAACTTGAAGGAACTAATTCTGAAGGTGATCTCGGAGTGGCGGTCGGACTGACGTACTCTCATCGAAATATCGGACGTGGTTCGGAGACATTTACCGGGAAAATACGTGGAAGCTATGAGTCGCTCTCCGGCAACCTGGAGGGATTGCTCAACAACCGATATATGGAGTATTCCGTCGATCTCGGTCTCTCTATGCCGGAGTTCAAGGCTCCTATTTCGCGCCGTTTGAGACGTATGATTCAAGCTTCAACCGAAATGAATTTTTCGATGAATTATCAGGAACGTCCGGAATACACGCGTGTGATTTCAACTGCAGGCTGGAGCTACAAATGGGTCGACGCCCGCAAGTACAACCGTCATACGTTCACTCCCATTGATATCAACTACGTCTATCTTCCTGCTTCCACCAACGACTTTATCGACCTGATAGCTCCTGACAATCCTCTTCTTCGCTACAGTTACGAAGACCACTTCATCATGCGTATGGGTTGGCGATGGTATCATACCAACAAGCGGGAGGCTGCTCCTTGGCAGAAGTTTATGCAGCGTGATATCTACAATGTCAGAGTGAATGCTGAGATAGCAGGCAACTTGCTGTTTGCACTTTCCAGTATCTTTGATCATCGGAGCAATTACAGGGAAGATCCTTATAAGGTCTTTGGTATACATTATTCCCAGTATTTCAAGCTCGAAGCTGATTACGCTCTCCTTCACCGTTTCGACGAGAGGAATTCCGTGGCATTTCGTGTAGGTGGAGGTGTCGGTGTGCCATACGGCAATTCTGAGATGTTGCCGTTTGAAAAACGATTTTATGGTGGTGGCGCTAATGGAGTTAGAGGGTGGGCTGTGCGTACCCTTGGTCCCGGAGCCTATCCCGGGCGTAATTCGGTGAGCGACTTTATTAATCAATGTGGCGACATCCGCCTCATCACAAGTGCGGAATATCGTGCAAAGCTGTTCTGGGTGCTTGAATTAGGTGCATTTATAGACATTGGTAACATTTGGACTATACGAGACTATCCATTCCAGCAGGGTGGCGTGTTTAAGTTTGATGAATTCTACAAGCAGTTTGCCGCTGCCTACGGTCTTGGCCTGCGTATGGACTTCAATTACTTCCTCCTGCGCTTTGACCTTGGCATGAAGGCGCATAATCCGGCGATGGGAGAGACCCCTTGGCCGTTAATTTCCCCTCGTTGGAAACGCGACTCCTCCTTCCACTTCTCCATCGGCTACCCTTTCTAATAATTCATAATGCATAATTGGCTGCCCCCAAGCTAAAGTGCCGGGATCTTTAATCTTTTCTCTCATAAATCAGAATTTTATCTCGGTCAACAGATGCGCGTGCAAATTCCTTAAGACCTTGCGATTCCACAAGATCAACCTGTCTGCCCAGCAAATGTGAAAGCTCCATTAGCATTCCTCCGATTCTCAATAGTGAAACCACACCCTTTGACTCATCATAATCGACTAATATGTCAATGTCGCTTGTAGGAGTCTCCTCTCCACGTGAGCACGATCCGAACAGCCAAGCCCTTACTACCGGTTTGTCACTGAAATAGCGTTTTATGATAGGAATTAAATCAAAAATATTCTTATTAACCATATTCATACAAACTTCAAAATAGATCAATTACAGTTGACTTAAACCACTTCATGACTTTATTTAGAATTTTATTCGAAAAGCGTAAATCAATCAATGCAAAGTTAGCAATTATTTTCATATCTTCCAAATATAACAGAGATGATAATTGGTTAAGAATTATTAGAAACTGTATATTTTAAAACTATAGTGTAGACTTATTGATGGCATACACATCAAATAATTAAGATTAACTAAAATTTTAGGTGAGAAAATTTGCAAATTAAAAATATAGTTATTAACTTTGCGGAGTCAACTAAAACTTAAGTTATAATTATGAAGAAACAACCAAAGAAACTTACGGAGAAAGAAGCGGAGGTCATGGA
>CAMWQY010000075.1 GCA_947176355.1 uncultured Porphyromonadaceae bacterium | reverse complement strand
GGCGCGAAGTTACTCAAATTTCTTTAGCCTGCAAGATGTAAAATAAGTGGCTTACATATGAAAGAGCAATTATGTAAGTAAGCGTCCAAAAAAGACGTGTGTGTCAAGGAAGACGCCAAATTGGCGACTTCTCAAATCCCGCAGGTTGAAACCTGGGGTTACTCAATTATTGGATTTCCTCTCTGAGGAAGTTTTAACTATACCGTCGAAACTTAATCTAACTATTAACAATGAGAGATCAACGATGTCTTCTTCAAGATCTTGACGATGTCGTTGAGGTCCTTGATTGTCTTCAGCAGATCCTCGCGCTCCTTGTTCCACCGGCGTTCCTTTGCGAGCCAGGATTCGAGGTCGAGCCTCTGCTGCCTCTGGTTGTCGAGCACCGTATCCAGTTTCTCGGTCAGGGAGGATATCATACGGTCCTTCTCAGCATTCGCTCGATCTTTCTCCACCAGCCGGGCATTGAGGCCGCGTATCTGGTCGAAGAGGTCAAGGATGACTTCCTTAAGTTCGGAATTTGTCTTACGACTGTTGTCTTCGTTGTCAGTTGTCATCGTTGTCCATAGTGGTGAATATTTGGTGCTTGACCCTAAACTCCTGACTCTTTGAATTTGGCTGTACTTCACAAGGAGGCGTTCGTAGTCTTTACTTGAGTACATAATTTTGTTGTTGGTGGTTATCACCTGCAAAATTACTGCACATCCTTTAATCTGGCAAAAAAGGCAATTGGACAGTGACGATTAATAAGAAGAAAAATTAGATTGGTTTTATTCCGAAGTCTTCAAGAAGGTCTTGCTTCAGTTTTGAGAATGGACGGTTGAGGTTATTGTCTGAGGAATATTCTACTCCGAAAAACATTCGGTAGATATCTTCGGGGCTTCGACGTAATACTATTTCAATTCTCTTCATTGTTCTCTCAAGATAGGAAGGCGAATTCTTTATTCTCCAAAGATAGATATCTTTTCCCTCAAGTTCTCCATGGTAAGCGTATATCTCTCTTAAAGCTAAGTCTCGAATCATATTTTTCTCCGGCTCTGTGCATTTTGAATCGTCGATATCCACTATAAAATTACCCGTTTTATTCAAGCTAAGCCTAAATTTGAAATCCGGTTCGTTCTTATGATACAGGTACGGATGTATATGTGTATAGAGAGAAAATTTTGCAGAATGTTTCACGGATGAGTTGCATATCGCGCAAGATGGGATGAGATTGTAAAGATTCAACGATAGAAGTGGATAATCAGACTTATCAAACCAATGGTCGAGTTGAGGTCGTACTATTCTATTTTTATTATTTGTTCTAATTTGAAACCGTGTTGGTTCATTAACATTACGAACAACCGTAAAACTATAAAGTCTATTGCAATATGTACATGTATTTCGACCTTGTTCATGAGCTATACGAAAAGATCGTGGCTGATTCTTACTCAATTGCGTGTCATAGTCAAACACATTCTTTAGTGTTACTCGTATTGTGTCCCAAGTATAATGAGGGAATGGAATCATCAGAGCTATTGCTTTTTCAATATCTGTCTGTAATTTATTTGACAAAGAAATTGATTGAAAGGGAGGATCTATTAAAAGACATCTTAATACACTTTCATTATTTGCTGGAGGCATTAAGATTTCCTTAACTTTCTCCGGAAGATTTTTTGAATTTTGAATTCTATCTTTTAATCCCGGAATCATCGTCTTCAGATACCAGTCAATTAGGTCTTTTGTGGGAGGATTAAGTTTCCACATAAAACGTCTTATAAGGACCTATTATCCAATTCTCTTCTCTGACGCTGTAACTCCTCAATCTGGAGATCAATCAGTCTAAGTCTCACAGTTTCAGAGTTTGTTCTTCTATAAAGTTCCTCCCAAAGTATACGTTTCAGAATAGGCTCATCGATCAGATCGATCAGAGATTCCAGCCTATTGAAATCATAATCCTTGTCAATAACCTTATCCGTACTTATTGCAGCGATATCAATACCAAGATTCTTTATGAAACGATTCGCAAATTCTCCAACTGCTCCATCCTTTAGGAAAAAAGGATGATGAAGTATGTCATGAATATTGGCTCCAAAAGACCTGATCACCTCCTTCTCATCTAATGGCATACCGTCTTTTGTAAGAGCCAGTACGTTTCTTGCGGGAATATCTGATAAGACGAAAGGAGAATGGGTAATCAATATTATATTAATGGCCTCAAGATGTTGAAAGCTACATTGCCTTATGGAATCTATAAGAAACTTGACCAACCTTCTCTGCATATCCGGATGAAAATACTGTTCTATCTCCTCGAGTATGACGTTTATATTCGAATAGCCGATTATATTGTCTACTCCCCCGGAAGAAATACTATCAATATTCAGTAGAGGATAGAGTATTCCGGTTACACTGTATATGATCTGGCGTTCACCGGAACTTAATGAGCAGAAATCAATTCTTGCATGAGAGAAAATATCCTCCAACATCACCTCCGACTGAAAGAACGGGGGTGGGGTAAGGTCTTCCATGCCATTGATTTTGAGTACATCATGTTTCTTCTTATTCATACTGACTCTCTTCATCAGTTCTTTCTTGACATCATTACAATCCTTTCGTACTTTTATCAAGGGAATATAAGTATAACCTTTCTGTAAATCATACAGACCATAAATCAGATAAATTAGGGTCAACTTTATTTCTCTTGTGACAAGAGAGGATTCGTTTGCAAGTCTCCTGACAAATACCCTGAGTCGACCCTCATCAAACTTCGACCTAGCCCGACCATAGTCCTCATGGAAATAGGATGCGAACTTCGGGAACTCACTGGAAATCTTCAATGTCTTATATACCAAATAATTCAAAGCAAGAGTTCCATGGTTACGTTCTTCCGCTTTCGTATTCAAGTCCTCATCTATATATTCTCCCCAAATGGAAATTATGCTCTTCCGTAGCTTAGCGTATCCCGACTTGGAGAACCTATAATCCGCTTGTTTCCTTATGTAACTGTCATCATACTTCAAATCAGGATTTACAGTAAGCTGGAAACCTATAGCCTCTATATGCCCATTGATTACATTGAAATTTGAATTCGGGTATATCAGAACGGCAAGAAAGCGTAGATAGGCCATCATATTCTCAACATTGACATCAATATTGCCATTCACCCTGTAAGGATAAAGCATCAAAGGCTCCTGATAATGCATATTATGCTGAAATAGCCCCTCCAGCCAGTGGCAATCTTCTGGTTTAAGTGGTATGCTTCCGGACTTTCGACATTTACGTTCATACTCTATCGGAGTATTTTCTTTAGGAAAGTCCTTAGGATTATATGCATAAGTACTGTAATTAGAGACATAGGTATAGAAGAAATCATTTGCGATATCTTCTATAGCCAACTCATGAGGGAAAGGCTTGTAACCATCCAATGGTACCAAGGCATCAAAGTTGGGATCTACAGATTCCTGATTGTCATATATAGGTGTCAAATCCTGGATAAATTTACCATCTGATTGAGAGAACCGAACAAGTTCCACATTTCTTCCTTGTATGCTCAAACGATAAAACTCCATCTCATGTTGGCTATCCAAACGGTAATATAATTCTGCATACAAGCCATCTATGAAATGCAGATGAGGTTCATTTTGCAATGCGGAATGTTCACCTAATACAGAAGCTCCAAAATTATTGCACATCCTTATCATCAGCTCCACCAAAGTACTCTTGCCGGAACCATTAGCACCGACAATGGCAGAGAATGACAGTTTGACCTTTCTCTCTTCGTTTTTTGGATTAAAGATATCGTCTTCAATTCTCGGTGAGGCATAGATATTGCCGTCATTCTCAATCCGTATACCATTTACGAAATAATAAAATTTACCCGTTGCGAGTTTCTTCGCACCGGTACAGCCATCTCTTAGTATTTTCAGGGCTATTGGATAGAACATATTAAACGGATATAACTTTCCTTATTTCATCGAGGTAGGCATCAACGACAATTTGGCGGTCAAACTCTCGCTCCATCTTAGTGCGAGCATTTCTACCCATCTCGGCTCTCTCATCAACTGACATTGAGAGAAATTTGTCAATTTGATCAATAAGGCCTTGAGTATCCCTTTCTTCGAAAAGAAATCCTGTCACTCCGTCATCTACGGCTTCCATACATCCATGACGTCGCGTAGTTATAACTGGACGTGCGGTAGAAGCTGCCTCCAGAATTACATTCGACATTCCTTCGGGATAGAAAGTCGGATGAATAAGACAGGAAGCTTCGGATAAATATGGACGTACATCCTTCTGCACTCCGTGATATTTTACAATGCCCAGTGAATCCAGTTCGGTAAGTTGATGGAGATAATCTTCTTCACATGCACCTAATATGTGAAATTCAACATCATCTCGAAGTTTATGGAAATGCTTAGCCGCTGCCAAATATTCTTCGATCCCCTTTTCTTTCATTATTCTCGAAATAAAGAGGAATTTAATTGGTCCGGATGTAGGATACTCTGCAGGTTGGAATTTATTTATGTTTGCTCCTGAGCCGGGGATTAGCCTATGGATATCATTACGTATATTCTTTTCTGCAAAGAAACTTCTGTTACCCTCATTCTGAAAGAAAATGCACTTCGCCTTCCTCATCGCCAATTTATATAGGTTGACCGTTATTTTCTGAAGTATACCTGGTCGTTCAACCGCTGTTCCAAGCCCTGTTATATTAACGATATATGGAATTCCCTTCATAGCACAAGCCAAACCGCCATAAATATTTGGTTTAATTGTATAAGTAAGTACAACCTCCGGTTTTTCTTTATTTATAAGATTGAGATAATGTTTAAGCAACTTAAGATCTTCAAATGGATTTATCCCTCTACGGCTTATTTGTACTGTATCAACCTTACAACCCAAAGCCTTGATTTCCTCTATTCGTTTACCTTGAGGCAAAGATACAGTAACACTATAACCTTTCTTTATCAAAGCTATAACAACTTCTTGACGGAAACTGAGAAGCCCGGCATCGCTATTGGCAAGAATAATTACTTTCATCCCTATTCTTTTAGGATTCATCTCATTCAATTTATAAATTGCGAATAATACGAGCAGGATTACCTGCAATAACAACATTATCAGGAATGTCCTTAACCACAACTGACCCTGCTCCAATAATAACATTGTTTCCAATAGTTATACCTCCCAATATAGTAACATTAGCTCCGCATTGGACATTGTTTCCGATTATTGGACGCTTATCTTTACTTTTTCCAAGAGTGGTCAGATGAATACACTGAAAATTGTCTCCAATGGACTTTGCATTAATAATTGTTCCATATGGATGAGTGAAACTAAACCCTTTTCCTATTTTAGTAGATTGAGAAAAAATAAAATATCTGTCACCTGGTCTGTACCATTGCAATAATAAAGATCGTTCCGCACCTATTCTAAAATAAAAAAGAGAACGATAATAGGGATTGTTATGTAAAAAGAAGAGAAGTAACCAACAAAAAGAAACTGAAACTTGAATTTGATTTTTCATGGCAATCAAATCACTCTTTATCAAGTCCCGTCTATGAGAGGATACAGATAAATAACATAATAGGTGTGGTATGTAAATAATAATCCATAGTATCGCACCTGCCATCTTGATTCTATCCCTAATAATACGTTTATCCATAACTATCACTCGTATAAATATACTCTTTCAATTCAATAAAGTATGTGTTTCCAGTTTTCTAAATTAGCAGAATAATTATATTTTCTATACCATTCTTCTGAAGCATTGTGGCTAAAGGAAAGCCATTTATCTTTTGAATGACATATCTCATCAATTGCTTTACACCATCCTAAAGTGTCTTCTATATCAACTTGCCTACCAAAATTTTGAGATATGATTGATTTATTTATACCTATAGGACTTCCAATTATAGGTAAACCAACAGACATATATTGAATTAGTTTAAATCCTCCTTTACCTCTTGTAAACTTTGTATCTTCAAGTGGCATTAAACCAATGTGACTATTCAGAAGTTCATTTATAGAAACATCTCTTTCCCATTTAATATTTCTGATTTCCAACTTATCATTATCCTCAACAACTAAAGGCTTATCACACACTACAGTTAATATTAGTTTCTTTTGGCATTCCAAATCTTTGTTCCTTAGTCCACTAATTATTTTCGCTAAAAATTTCAAGCTAACAGATGTTCCAATCCATATCAACCTAATCTCTTCTTCTAATTTTTCTTTGCGTGTTATTTCTACTGTCTCATTTAATAGATTATACATATCGCCATCAGTTGTTGGTAGAAATAAGACTTTTCTTAGATAAGACTGAGATATTAGATTTCTATTCTCATTTGATGCTATAACAATATAATCTGCAAGTCTTTCTAAATATTCAAATCCATCTTTGGAAACCTCTCTCGACTCTATAATTTGGTCATCAAAATCCCAGATTATTCTTGTACCTGATTTTTTTAATTTGTTTAAAATTAGTTTATATGACCAAGGAAATATTCTATTTATAAATCTTCTTGATACTATTAAGACATCCGGCTTGTCAATAAAGTCTTTCAGCAACTGGAATAATACTCTGATATAAATGTATAAAAATACAGAAACTTTAATTATAACATTCTTAGACGATATAGGCATGATTTTTTTATACAATGTATCAGGTAACATTTTCCTATATCTATACTTTGCATCAATTTTATTTGTAAATTGGTATATCCTATAATAAGTAGTAGCAGCTCTTTCACCAGATTTTGTATATATTGATATTTTCTTTAAATTATCTTTCATAGTTTTCACTAAAACAAAATTATTAAAAAGATATCTTATATATACAGAATAGTCGGTATCACCATCGGTCCAAAAGTAGCACTCATAGTCGCCCAGGAGAGGCCAAGCCCGAATGAGGACATCACAAGTCTTTGTGGTGACGTTGTAAGCTGATCTCTAAGACGAGTCACCATCAATGATGGAATGGATGCGCCACCGAGGTTCCCATATTCTTCCAGATTATAGGGGACTTTATCCAACGGCAGCTTGAGTTTCTTCACTACACGGTCTACAATCATCTTGTTTGCCTGATGAATTAGGAAATAATCCACATCCTTGTCCTTGTCTATCTGTTCAACTTCCATAAACTGGGCGACAGATCTCGGTGGCTTGGATATGGCAAAGGAGAATACATTCATGCCGTTGATGAGCGTATGTATCGGAGCGCGGACTATACCGTTGCCAAAATCTTCCTCTATGAAGGATTCCGGAGTAGCTGGATGCCTAAAACCGCCATGTGGGGTCATCAGCGCCTCATAGCCTTTGCCCAAGGTGTTGAACTCAACTACAATCTCCGGGGCGTTCTCGTCATACTCAAGAGCTATTGCTGTGCCACAATCTCCAAAAAGAGGCACACGACTCTTATCTTTCATAGAGCCCATACGCAGAGCAGTATCTCCAATCAAGAGCAACGCACGTTTAGCGTTTCCTGCAGTCAAAAGATTTCCTCCGACCGTGATAGCGTATAGACACCCGCAGCATCCCATGGGCATATCCAGACAGAAGGTAGATTCCGGTAGTCCCATCCTGTCTTGCAGAAGGCACGATGTCGGAGGTGTCTTATAATCTCCGGTCACGGACTCAAAGATGAGTATATCTATCGTGTCTCGTTCCCAACCAAGATCCTCGAGAAGTTTTTCGGCAGCCTTCTGGCACATATCGGATGCACAGACAGAATCGTCTGCGATATGACGTCGTTTTATGCCTACTGTATTATTGAATACTTCTGCCTCTTCTTTAGTCATAATGGGAATGTCCTCAGTAGCCACTACATTCTCCGGCACACATGCTGCAACGCCTGCCATCCGGACATTTTTAATTCTCCACTTTGCCACGTTATGTCAATGATAAATTATTAATTATAAATTATTCAACCTTCGCTTGTTCTCTGCGTGCTCCGGACGACGCGAAGCAGTCCGTTATCTTAGTGTGCTCGCCATAACCGCGACGCGAAGCTAAATTGATAGTTAATCGTTAATCGTTGATAAAACCTTTGCGCCCTCTGCGTGAGAATATTATAGCGAAAGTTGAGTAAATGATAAATGATGATTATCTGTTATCTGATTATAACTCTACACCCTGATTCTTAAGTATTTCCTTGCCAGCAGCGTAGGAGGTGAAGCCCATGATGTCTTCAGGATCAAGCATTATGTCGAAAGCCTCTTCTGCAAGAGAGATAAGGTTCAGCTGATGTACGGAATCCCACTGTTCAACGGTTTCCTTTCCGAAATTATCATTGAGAGCTGATGCGTCAACACCGAATACTTCGGTGTAGATGCTGTTGTATTTTTCTATGTTGGTCATAGCTTTTTTAATTATGAATGATTAATTATTTAAGTTTCGCTTGCGCTTATATATTGATTAGCTATCCCTTAGCGCAGGAACTGCGCTTATTCTCGGCGAGCTCCGGACGACGCGAAGCAGTCCGTTATCTTAGCGTGCTCGCCATAACCGCGACGCGAAGCTATAATTGATCGTTAATCGTTTATAGTTAATAGTTTCTCAGCGAGCCCTTTGCGCTCTTTGCGTGAGATTTTTAGAGCTTGCGAAAGTTGAGTTATTTGTTTTCTAACTTTGAGTAGAGGATTTTGCCGGCTTCGTTCTTGGGGAGAGATTCGATAGTTCGTGTTTCTATCACATTCGCGGGAAGATGGACAGCTTCAATGATGGATAATTTTGCTTTCTCCGCCTCGCTTTCGGAAGTGAGATATACTATCAGTTTCTCATCAGTTCCGGTGCATGCACATTCACATGACACCACACCTTTCACTATCTGCTCGCACTCGTCGAGACCGATGCGGTTGCCGAAAAGTTTCAAGAACCTTCCCATTCGTCCCTTGATAAAATAGAACCCATCCGCATCTCTATATGCAATGTCACCGGTGGTAAGGAATCCATTGCGCTCGTCGCCAAGCTCCAGATCCTCCCGACATCGGGCATAACCCATAGTCACGTTCTTGCCTTCATAGCACATCTCTCCTTCTGACGGAGATTCAAGGATCTCCACGCCCTCGGCATCGCGAAGCGAGAGTCTTCCATTAGGCACAGCTATTCCGATACTTCCCATCTTCGAGATAGCATACTCCGGAGGAAGCCATGCCATGCGGGCAGTCCCTTCAGACTGACCGTATGTGGCTATCCACTTCTTCCCGTTGTCTCGGCAATATTCCGCAAACTTTAGGTTGAGATCGTGAGGCATCTTGCCTCCACCTTGAGTCAGAAGCGTTAGATCCGGAAGCTTCATGCGCGTGAAACGCATCTTGTCGAGAATCTCATAACTGAACGGCACTCCGGTGAAACTCGTAGCCTTCTCCTCCTTAAAGAACTTCCAGAAGCGGGGGTCTGTCATGCTAAGGTCTGTGATAAGGATTGTCGCACCGACCTTAATATGGCTGAACACCATTGAGAGGCCCATCGTATAATGAAGAGGAAGCACCATCAGAGGACGGTCCTTATCAGTGAGCTCAAAGAAAGTCGAGATATTCAATCCGGCAGCCTCTATATTCTCATACTTATGGCGCACAAGCTTTGGACTTCCAGTGGATCCCGACGTAGGAAGAAGATGCGAAAGATCCGGATGGAGGTTTGCCGCAGGTGCCCCGGTTGACCTCAGTTTGTAGCCAAACTCATCAGCTTCCACCTGCTCAATCCCGGACTCAGTCATTTGGGCAGGAGCGCATATATATTGAGGGAGATAGGTGTCGGTCAGAGTTGCCAACAGGGAAGCTTCGGTATGAGCACTCAGAATCAGTGGGACATTGCCGGATAAAATGGTTGCCATAACCCAAACGATACCTCCGACGTTATTCTCAGTCAGGACAAACATCAGTGACCGCGGCGGAAGAGTATTCCGTAAAAGCTCACTAAGCGACATAAGTTCACCTTGTGTCAATGAGTTTCCATGGGAATCAATGGCAATTACAGTAGACGATGAAAGTTTTTCTATATCTAACACTTAAAAAAGGTCTCATTAACTAAATGATCTGTAATTAATCATTTATCATTAATAATTCATCATTGATCTAAATTGAGGCGCAGCCGTCTACACCGAGGATCTGACCGGAGATGTAAGAGGCATTGT
>CAMWQY010000074.1 GCA_947176355.1 uncultured Porphyromonadaceae bacterium | reverse complement strand
GTGATGTGCTCATATAGTTCGATGTAGCGGTCGCTGACTTCCTCACAATAAGCATCAGTCATCTCAGGCACTTGCTGTCCTTCTTTGCCCATGAAACCGTTGGCGATAAGCCACTGACGTACGAATTCCTTGCTGAGCTGCTTCTGTGGAAGTCCTTTCTCGAAAAGTTCCTGATATGTGTCAGCGTAGAAGTAACGGCTGGAGTCCGGAGTGTGGATTTCGTCGATGAGGATAACCTTTCCATCGAGAAGACCGAATTCATACTTTGTGTCGACGAGGATGAGTCCGCGTTCAGCTGCCATCTGTGTGCCACGTTCGAAAACAGCAAGAGCGTACTTTTCTACCTGGTCAAGAACTTCTGCACTGACGAGTCCCTGAGCGATGATTTCGTCGTGGGAGATATTAAGATCATGGCCTTCGTCTGCCTTAGTAGTCGGAGTAAGGATAGGATGGGGGAGCTTTTGGTTTTCCTTAAGACCATCGGGAAGTGCAACTCCGCATATCTCACGAGCTCCGGCTGCATAATCGCGCCATGCGCTTCCTGCGAGGTAACCGCGAACGATCATCTCAATCTTAAGGGGCTGGCACTTGAGTCCGATAGTAACCATCGGATCTGGGACAGTGACGAGCCAGTTGGGCACGATGTCTTCAGTTGCTTTAAGGAAGTGAGCGGCAATCTGGTTGAGTACCTGACCCTTGAAAGGAATTCCTTTAGGGAGGATCACGTCGAAAGCTGAGATACGGTCGGTAGCTACCATTACGAGATATTTGTCGTTGATGTCATATACGTCGCGTACTTTGCCGTGATAGACGGATTTCTGACCTTCGAAGTTGAAATCGGTGTTTGTTAGGGTTTGCATTTTTTATAATGATGAATGATAAATTATTAATTATAAATTTCAAATTCTCAATTATTTCGGATTGAGAATTCGCAGCCGCAGTAGGTCTGGTTGTAGAAGTTCATTTCCTTGATGATGGCTATGCGTCGCTCGGAAAGTCCTCCTTTACGCCAGTTTTGAGCCCAGAAGGTGACTTCAGGGATTTCTGCACAGGCATCTATTCCGGCAGCTTCTATCTGTTCGAGACTTTTCCAACGGCTTGAAGCAAGGGTAGTGGTGATCACTTTGAATCCATTGTCGCGAGCATATTCAGCCGTCTTGCGAAGTCGCATCTTAAAGCATTTCAGGCATCGTCCTCCTCTTTCAGGTTCTTCTTCGAGACCTTTCACGCAACCAAGCCATCCCTCATGGTCATAGTCGGCATCCACTATCTGCAATCCAAGGCTTTCTGCATATCTGGTGCATTCATTTTTTCGCTTGAGATATTCCTCAAGGGGATAAATGTTAGGGTTGCAATAGAAGATGGTAGGAGTAATATCATGCTTCAGTAAGCACTCTATTATTGCGGATGAGCATGGGGCACAGCAGGTGTGAACTAGCACTTTGTTTTCGCCTCCCGGAACTTCTACTTTGTATTTTTGCTTAGCCATGTGCGTAAATGCTGATACTTACGAGGACGCACGGACCGTGCGTCCCTACTTTCAATCAGCAGTTTAATTATGAATTATGCATTATGAATTATGCATTGTCCGGATTACATGGCGAAGGCGTTGAAGCCGCCGTCTACCACTGCCACAGTGCCTGTGACGAATGTCGATGCGTCAGAGATGAGGTATTGTATTGTGCCGCAAAGTTCTTCCGGTTTGCCGAATCGTTTGAATGGAGTCTGACGGATTACGTCTGCACCTCGCTCGGTGAGAGAGCCATCAGGATTAGTTAAGAGAGCTCTGTTCTGATTGGTCAGGAAGAAACCGGGAGCGATTGCGTTGACACGGATAGCGGGGGTGAATTTTGTGGCAACCTCGTTGGCGAGGAATGCAGTGAAATTGCTTATGCCGGCTTTTGCAGCAGCATATCCGCAAACACGGGTCATAGGACGGAACGCTGCCATTGATGAGAAGTTGACGATTGCGCCTTTTCCAGCCTCAACCATGGGTTTCAAGAATACTTGGGTAGGAATGACGGTTCCTGTAAGGTTGAGTCCGAGTACTCGTTCGAACTCCTGGACTTTGAGATCGAAGAAATTGCCGGTTGGTGCAATAGTAGCACCGGGCATATTGCCTCCTGCTGCATTAAGGAGAGCATCTACTTTGCCATATTTAGCAAGGATTTCTGCACAATTTTCTTCCACTTTTGCAGTGTCCATAACGTCGGTCGTGAGGAAGATGGCATCTCCACCTTTGGCATTGATTTCTGCAACGAGCTTGTCGCCTTCTTCTTTACGGCGTCCCATAAGGACGACTTTTGCTCCTTCGAGAGCTAAGTATTCACCGATGCATGCACCGAGAACGCCTGTGCCACCAGTGATGACTACTACTTTATCTTTAACTGAAAACAGTTCGTTCATGATTATGGTATTATTGAGTTATATTGTGCAAAATTAGCAAAAAATGGAGAAATCTGCAAAAATAATGGTCGTTTTATGAATTTGGTTTGTAAATAAAATTAAAATTTTGTACCTTTGTGGTTTCAATCTGAGGTGATAAATGTGGATAAGGGGGTAAATAAGCTAAGTAAGAACGCTTATTCAGAGAAAATAGAAATAAAAACGTATAAATAGATTTAAAGATTCTGCAGGTATATGAGCGACAAGGTATATATTTTTGATACTACGCTTCGCGATGGCGAGCAGGTGCCGGGTTGCCGGCTTAATACACAAGAAAAGGTCGAAGTTGCCAAGAAATTGGAAGGTCTCGGAGTGGATATCATCGAGGCCGGTTTCCCGGTGTCAAGTCCGGGTGATTTCACTTCAGTAGTAGAAATATCCAAGGCTGTGACATGGCCTACTATTTGTGCGCTTACAAGAGCAGTAGAATCTGACATCAAGATCGCAGCCGAGGCTTTGCACTTTGCCAAGCGTCCGAGAATCCATACCGGAATCGGCACATCTCCATATCACATCAAGTATAAATTCAACTCTACGCCGGAAGAAATTCTTGAGCGTGCGGTAGGATGTGTGAAATATGCAAAGAAATTTGTAGAGGATGTGCAGTTTTATGCAGAAGATGCCGGACGAACAGATAATGAGTATCTTGCCCGAGTGGTAGAGGCGGTCATCAAGGCAGGTGCAACCGTCGTAAATATTCCTGACACTACCGGCTATTGCCTTCCAAGCGAATTTGGCGAGAAAATAAAGTATCTGATGGAGCATGTGGATGGCATTCATAAAGTGACAATAGCCACGCACTGCCATAATGATCTTGGTATGGCTACAGCCAATACTCTTTCAGGACTTATGAATGGGGCACGCCAGGCGGAAGTCACCATCAATGGCATTGGAGAACGCGCAGGCAACACTTCTCTTGAGGAAGTGGTGATGATACTGAAATCACACTCCGAACTTAACCTTGACACAAATATCAATTCCAAGAAGATTGCATCTGTCAGCCGTATGGTGTCAAGTATGATGAATATGCCTATACAGCCCAATAAGGCAATAGTAGGTCGCAACGCATTCGCTCACTCTTCAGGCATCCATCAGGATGGTGTGCTGAAAAACCGTGAGAGCTATGAGATCATCGACCCGAAGGATGTCGGCATCGATGAAAATGCCATAGTGCTTACAGCAAGAAGTGGCAGGGCAGCCCTTAAGCATCGTCTTGAATCTCTTGGCGTGAATATGGAAAAAGAGGCGCTTGACAAGTGATATGAAAACTTCTTGAAACTTGCCGACAAAAAGCGTGAGGTTGTAGATGAAGATGTTCTGATGCTTGCAGGCGAGCATCGTTCAGCCCGCAACAGAATCAAACTTGACTATCTGCAAGTGTCAAGCGGTGTCGGTATCCGTCCGGTGGCAAGTGTCGGTCTTGATATAGCGGGTGAAAAATTCGAGGCATGCGCTACAGGCAATGGTCCTGTGGATGCCGCTATCAGAGCCATCAAGAAAATTATCAGCCGTCAGATGCTCATCAAGGATTTCCTTATCCAAGCTTTCGACAAGGGAAGCAACGATGTGGGCAAAGTGCACATGACAGTGGAATGCGATGGTGTCAACCACAATGGCTTTGCAGCCAACAGCGACATAATCGCCGCGTCGGCAGAGGCATTCTTGGATGCTGTCAATAAGGCTACTACAACAATTAACGATAAACTATAAACTATCAACTATCAACGATTGAGTTCTCATGGGTTCTCATGGGAAATCATGGGAAATCATGGGAAATCATTGGAAATCATGAGAAATCATGGGAAATCATGGGAAATCATGGGGATGCTTGAGAAATCATGGGGATGCTTGAAAAATCATAGAAATATTAATATTATATAAGATATGAAGCTGAAAATTGCAGTGTTGCCCGGTGATGGAATCGGACCGGAAATATCACGCGTTGGCGTGGATGTGATGAAAGCTGTGGCTGATAAGTTTGGCCATGAGTTTGAATTTGATTATGGCCTTGCAGGAGCTGCTGCTATAAGAGCTACAGGCAATCCCTTCCCGGAGGAGACATTGCAGCTTTGTAAGGATTCTGATGCGGTGCTATTTTCTGCTGTCGGAGATCCTGAATACGATAACAATCCTGAAGCTAAGGTTCGTCCCGAACAGGGATTGCTCGCAATGCGCAAGCAACTTGGACTCTTCGCCAATATCCGTCCTATCCAGACATTCCCCGGGCTCGAAGATAAGTCTCCGTTGAAGAAAGAACTCGTAGAGGGGGCAGACTTCGTATGTGTCCGCGAACTTACAGGGGGAATGTATTTTGGAGAGAAATTTGAGTCGGAGGATAAGGCTTACGATACAAATTTATATACACGTCCGGAGATAGAAAGGATTCTTAAAGTGGGATATGAACTTGCTACAAGACGCAATAAGCACTTGACCGTAGTGGATAAGGCAAATGTATTGGCTTCGAGCAGACTTTGGCGCAAGGTGGCGCAAGAGATGGAAAAGGAATGGCCGGAAGTGTCCACAGACTACATGTTTGTAGACAATGCCTCCATGAAGCTGATTCAAGATCCACGATTCTTCGATGTGATAGTGACTGAGAATACCTTTGGCGATATCCTTACAGATGAAGCAAGTGTGATTAGCGGCTCGATGGGCTTGCTTCCCTCTTCATCAATAGGGGAGAGCACCCCGGTGTTTGAACCTATACACGGATCGTGGCCTCAGGCAGCAGGCTTGAATATAGCCAATCCGCTTGCGCAAGTATTGTCTGTAGCAATGCTTCTTGAGCATTTCGGACTTTCTGAGGAAGGCAAAATAGTCAGGGAAGCTGTGGATGCCTCTATTAAGCAAGGAGTGGTCACTCCCGATCTTGGAGAAGGAGGGAAATCAGAATATGGTACGAAAGAAGTTGGCGAATGGCTTACTTCTTGGATCGCTTCATTTGGATGCGAAGCTTGACATAAAGCATAATATAAATAATAAGAAGAATTGCGAGAGCAGATGCTATAATAGTCAGTGTCTGCTCTATTTTTCTATGCTCGATGTTGGTAAGGTGCTTCTTGGGGGAAGGAGAGGAATCTTTATAAAGCAATGGTGCATTGATTATGCTATCGCGAAGCATAATTTCTCTCTTCATCGTGATTTTCCTAAGACTGTCAATTTCTTCAGAATATTCGATAAATTGTTCCATTGCATTAATATAAGTCTTGGTGTCGTTTGCCCCTTTAGCTGCTTCAATGAGCATCCCATTGTATTTTTGACGTTGGTAGGTAGATAAATCACGATTTCTCAGCAATCCTTCTAAAGCGGGTATGGCATTTTTATAGTCTTTGATAGCCATGTAGTAGAATACATTGGCTTGCCCATTTTGATCCATGGTGCGTCTTACATCAGCATTTCTCTCATAAAGAGCCATTATACTATCATGGATAGTTTGGATTTCTTCCTGAGAAAGGGCATGATAGTTACCCATCATTCTTCGGTAGCTGATGAATTTATTTGTGTCATAATTACGGAATTTACGATTTTTCTTTATATACATTTGCTGTAGCTGCTCGATTATCTCAAGAAGCTTTTTATCATATTCAATAGCCTTGTGTGGATTGCCGTTGAGTCTTGAATGAATCATTGCAGCAGTGGTGTAATACTGATTTTTAAGAGGATAATCGCTTTGCGGAAGATCCTCAATCAGTTTGCCATACGTGTCAAGACACTCCTTGAAAAGGACACCGTCGGCATCAACACCGAGATATTGAATTATCTGGTAGAGAAGAGATAGCTTGTCGTAGATGTCTTTGCCTTCAAGATTATGAGATTTAGTAATGCTATCGAGAAGTATCTTTTGAAAATCAGTATCGTCAGGATGTCTGCTTTTTCTGTTGATTTGCTGGTTGATGATGAAAGTCTTAGTTGCAGCCCTTGCCTCTTGATTCGGGATTCTATCTGTAATCTTCAGCAATGAATCTATGACAGTGTCGTTTGCAGCGTAAAAAGTCGCCAGGTTACGAATCATATCGAGCTGAGCATTCATATTATCGGCTCTTTCAGCAGTTTTCAATATTTCCCATGCACGTTGTGTTTGACCTTTTCTGTCAGAAAGGTCGAAAATATAATAAAGAATCCTAATGCTGTCGCGTGCCGACGTCGTGGTCTTCAGTTGCTCAGCGTATTTTTCGATAAGTTCTTGTTTAGCCGGTTTTGTCTGAGCTGATGCAGACAAAATGCCGGTGATTATAATTGTCAGAATAATAAGCAATTTACTTCTTTTCATCTCTGAGGTCAGTTTAGGACTTCAAAATTAGTCACTTTTATTTGATGGTGCAAGAGAAGAATATTAAAGTTTTGTTACAGATTTATTAAGAATAAGTTTCGCAGGTAGTATTTTATTAAAAAAGGACGCACAAGTCGTGCGTCCTTTTAAGATTGTATAGCCTAATGTTCTACAAATCAGTTTGTTTTGAGGGATATTTTTTTAGTAGGCAGGCCGGGAGTAGATATGGATAGACTGACAGGTCCCGCGTCTTGAGTGCTGCGGAGAATTACGGTAGCTGTGCCATTGTGTAGGCTGCGCGTGTTGCCTGTCATAAGTTCGTCGCTGCTTAGATTGCCGTTGATCACGCCTACTATTTCAGCAGGCCCGGCAACGTCGAATGTCAATAGCCCTTTTGCCCCTTTATCGGTCAGTCCTTTGCTGTCGACGGCAGTGACTTTGACATGCTGAAGGTCGATGCCGTCAGCTTTCCAATTGCTATTGTCGGGAGTAGCGTTAAGTTTTTTTGCTTCTCCATGGGTAGAGAGCAGATGGCGAGCCACTTCTTTGCCATTGTTGTATGCGATGGCTTCTACCTTACCTTTGGAATAAGGCACATTTTCCCACAATATGCGATTGCGCGATTTAGGATTATCGATGTCATTTTTCTTCTTGCCGATGCTTTTTCCGTTGACTTTGAGTTCCACTTCATCCGCATTGGTATAGGTGTAAAGCTTCACGTTAGATCCCGGCTCAAAGTTCCAGCTATCAGTAAATTTGCGTCCACCCATAGTCACGCCGTTCCATTGTGTAGTCTCGGATGTTTCAAATGGAGCGATGTATACGAGCGGCTCTTCCGGCTTGAAGAATGATTTCAAGAAGTATGCCATGGGTTTAGGATCCAAAGAAATATCGAATACACCCTGTGTCCAACCTTTTTCGGGCCAACCTTGCGACTCTCCGAGATAATCGATCATTCCCCAATAAGCAAGTCCTATCACTTTGTCGAGGTCCATTTCGAAGAAGTTGGGTCCCATATTGCTTGTATTAGCCTCACTCTGATAGAATATCATCCAAGGGTATCGTTTAGAATCGCCCGGGAAATACATGTATCTGTAGTTGTAGGCAGCGATATCCGTTTGTTCTACGAGGGGAGCAGGGAGTGAATCGGTGTGCTCATTGCGTCCGCGAGGGTGCATAGCTACTGTCACAAGGCGAGTTGAGTCGTAGCGGTTGAGGAGCTCCTTCTGAAGCTTATAAGGAGTGACACCCCAGTCATTAAATGGAAGGTCAGGTATAAGCTGAAGCTCATTGCCAAGACTCCAAAATACTACACTTGGGTGATTGCGATCTCTCTTCACCCATTCCGGAACGTCTTGCTGCCAACGTGTTTCCCAAGGAGTGCGTCCTCCGGCATATTGCTGGGTCCATTTGTCGTAAAGCTCATCTACTACAAGGATTCCATATTCATCACAAAGATCAAGAAATGATTCGCTGTATGGGTTGTGAGAAGATCGGATATGGTTGAATCCGAAATCTTTCAGTAGCTTTATGCGCTTTTCCATCGCTGCGGGATAAGCAGCTGCTCCGAGTGCTCCAAGAGTATGATGGTTGGCGATACCTTTCAGAAGCACTTTCTTGCCATTGAGTTTCATGCCAAATTCCGGAGAGAACTCCACTTCGCGGATACCGAAGCGCTCAGTTGCTGTGTCAGCAATGCTTCCGTCAGGTCGATAAAGGGTAGCTTTCAGGGTATAGAGATAAGGATTCTCTGTATCCCAAAGAGTGACATTCTCAAGGGTTATGCTGTCGAGGGGAAATTCCCTGACATGCTGGCGAGGATGACTCCAATGTTTACGGACATTAGAGTAAACTGTATTTCCTTCGTTGTCAAGAATATCTATACCAACAGTTATGCTGTCGGTCTTTATGAACGTTGCAAGTTCTCCACCCACAAGGATGGTAGATTTGTCAGCTTTTGCCTCAGGGGTAGTAATATAAAGTGAATTGCGTGTGAAATATTGCTTAGGATCGCCAACTTTAATGTTGACATCGCGGTATAGACCTCCGCCTGTATACCAACGGGAATTTTCCGGTTTTCCGGTATCTGCTTTAACCGCAATTACGTTTGGCTGTCCATATTTCAGCTTTTTGGAAATATCAGATTCAAAACCGAGATATCCATAGTCGGTGCCACCTATACGCTCACCATTCAGGTAAACATCGCCTACGAGCATTATGCCTTCGAAATCGAGTAGCACACGTTTCCCTTCCCATGAGGGATCGGGAGTGAAAGTCTTACGATACCAACCTTCACCCATTTCCTTGAAACCTCGTGAACTGAGTTTGCTTGCGATATTTGCCATAAGGTTTGACTTGTCGCCGGTGTCTCCTTCTTCAGGAGCGACCCAAGGTTGAGAAATCTGGAAATCATGAGGAAGATTCACAGTCTGCCAAGCAGACTCATCAAAGTTTACACTCTCAGCTCCGGGATTGCTTCCGGGTTGGAATTTCCAATCGAAATTGAAATTGATGGTCTCCTGAGCTGAAGCGCCGGAAGCCAAACAAGTCAGTAAGCCAAGGGAGAATATATATTTATTCAACATTATTCGGTATATTTAAGAGATTTAATATATTTCGACCAATCGGCGTAATTATTGAAGCCGTTTTTCTCTCTGTCACCGGCAGCAATGACCCGATAGCGGATGATTCCTTCGCTGTTGGGTCGCACGGTCACAAGGTAGTTAAGGTCAGTTTCTTCAGTAGCCACTATATTTTCCGGCTCAACAATAATACCGAGACCGACTTGCTCTACAATCTCAGGGTGTCCTTTATCAGGGATATTGCTACCCCATGAAGCAGCCCTTCCATAAGCATTGATGAAACCTTGGTTGTCGGTCTCGAGTTTCTGAATGCCGGTAGCGAATACTTCATCCGGAAGATACCCATCAAGTTTAATCTCTACGAATAAATCGCGGCTGTTGGGAGACATTGAATAAGTCTGAGCCATCTGAATGGGATGTCCATTGTAGATCCAATCTTTATCAATTACCTGAATGGTATGATCATCGAGCACTTTCTGAGTGCGTGAAGCTACAGTGTCGATGGTCATAGGCTGACCATTCTGAAGGCCACGGAAAGATCCGGCGCCAATTGACTTTCCTGCCCAAAGGACATCGATTCCGTAACCTTCCTTCAATTGCTCGGGAGTGGTGTAAAATCCTGTCACGTCGAGCTCAAGTTGCGGAGTCTGCTTCACATAGAGATCGAGGCTCTGGCGATTGTCCATGTATACGCGGTAGGCAACCCATGGATTTTCGATGACGGCACCGTGACCGTAGATGGCATCATACATATATCGGGTGTTGGCATCTCCGGGGAAAGTGATGCTTTCTATTCTGGGATGAGTCTTTTTCTCATCGCGGAGTTTGATATAAGCGTCAGTCTGAGCTACTGCACTTATTGCAGATGTGCAAGCAATTATGCCAAGAATATATCTTTTCATGTTTAACTTTTTTAGTTGACGAGAT